>NZ_LZMK01000293.1:0-105530 GCF_001665865.1 Nocardia sp. 852002-20019_SCH5090214
TGGGCCCCGGTGTGGAGGTGGGCTGCGGCGAAGGCGACTGCGCGGCAGGCGTTTCGGTGGCCGGTCGCGCGGAGGGTTGGCTTGGTCGGGGTGTGGGGGGATGTGGAGGGCGAGGATGTGGTAGTTGTCGGCGATTTCGATGCCGCATTCGCGGGCCATGGTGCTGGTGGGGTGGCCGCCGAGGAGGGCTGAGGTGAGGGTGTGGACGGCGTTGTGGTGTTCGGAGACGACGGCGCGGAGTTCGCGGACGTAGGCGTGGGAGACGGCGGTGGTCATGGTGTCGAGGATTTCGACGAGGAGTTTGGCGCCTTGGAGGAGGTTGGTGTAGTCGGTGTGGGTGAGGGTGAGTGTCGGTTCACCGTCGGTGCCACTGTCACTGCTGCCGCCGGCACTGTTACTGCCATTGTTGCCGCCGCCGCTGCTGTTGCTGTTGGTGGTGGTGCGGGTTTTGGTGGTGGCGTTGGTGACGACGAGGTCGAAGCCGATTTTGAAGCCTTCGTGGATGGCGTGGTGGATGGTGTCGATGGGGACGCCTTCGCGGGCCCAGGCGGCGGCGGCGTCTTTGAGGCGTTCGGTTTTTTCGGGGATGTCGCGGCCGTCGAGGAGGCTGATGGCGAGTTCGAGGCAGGTGCGGGTGATGGTGGTGATGTCGCCGTGGATGGCGTCGCCGGGCAGGGTGCCGCAGGGGGCGACGTTTTCGACGAAGTGGCCGACCATGTGCCGCGACAGCGACCACACATCCTTCAACGGCGACGACAGCAATTGACCGGACATGGTCAAACTGGGGCGCGTCGAGCCGGCGGTGGCCTCGCCGGAAGCGCCCGGTGCGGCGACGGGCCCCCGGGACGCGGCGGTAGACCCTGGCGAGGCGGCAGAACCCGGCGTGGCAACAGACATTGGCGAAAACTTCCTTCCCCGCCCGTTTACTGCGCTGCCTTTATAACGTAACCGTAACGAGACCCCGATGGATGTATTTCGCTCATCCTCGTGACAAATGAGGATGTCACCCGGGTGCGCCCTGGTGAACGGTCACAACTCGGCCGCCGGTTGGAACGGACCGGTCAGGTCGGCGCTCCCGCCGATCAGCAGCCGCTTGAGCACCTTGCCGGTCTCACCGCGCGGCAGTGCCGACAGGAAGGTGACATCGCGCGGCACCGAGAACCTGCTCAGCCGGTTGCGGACGTAGGTGCGGATCATGTCCGGGTCCAGGCCCGAACCCTCGCGCTTGACGATGAACGCGGCCAGCCGCTGCCCGAATTCATGGTCCGGCACCCCGACCACGGCCACATCGGCGATCTGCGGCAGATGTGACAGCGCCTCCTCCACCGGCCGCGGGAAGACGTTCTCACCGCCCGAGATGATCATCTCGTCGTCGCGGCCGGCGATGAACAGCCGTCCGTCGGCATCCAGATACCCCAGGTCGCCGGTGTCGAGCATGCCGTCGGTCTCGTCCGGCGGCGCCGAATTGACGTATCCGTCGAACAGCATGTGATTGCCCACGTAGATGCGTCCGGTCGCGCCGACGGGCACGGGCGTGCGATCCGGGCCCAGCACAGCGATTTTGGTGCCGAGCGGTGGCAGCCCGGCGGTGGTCGGCGCGGCCCGCAGATCCTCGGGCGTGGCGATGGTCGCCCACGACACCTCGGTGGAGCCGTAGATGTTGTAGAGCACATCGCCGTAGTTGTCGGCGAACCGCAGCACGGTGGCACCGGCCAGCGGCGCCCCGCAACTCGCCGCGATCCGCAGGCTGGAGGTGTCGTAGCGGGCCCGCACATGGGTCGGCAGGTCCAGGATCCGCTGCACCATGGTCGGTACCAGAATCACCGTGCCGACCCGGTTTTCGGCTATCCGGCGCAGGGTGTCGCGGGCATCGAACTGCTCCGGCAGCACGACGGTGGCGCGCAGCGCCGTACTCAATTGCAGGGCGGCCAGCCCCCAGGTGTGGAACAGCGGTGCCGGGATGAGCATGGTGTCGTTCATGCGCAGCGGAATGCGCGACAGCAGCGCCGCCACCGTGGCGAAGCCCTTGGCGTGCGGGCGGCGCGCACCCTTCGGGGTGCCGCTGGTCCCGGAGGTCAGCACGATCAACCGGCCCGGCCGTGCGGGTTTGTCGAAACCGTTGTCGCCCTCGGTGATCAGATCCTCGATGGTGGTGCGCCCGGGTGCGCCGTCGTCGGTGGCGATGCGCACGATGTCGGAATGCAGGTAGTGGATCAGTTCTTCCAGCTCGGCGTCGACGAAGACGTGCGCCAGCCGGTGCCGCTGCACGATTTCCTCGATCCGCCGGGCCGACAGGCCCGCGTTGAGCAGGATCGTGTCCACGCCGAGTTTGCCTGCCGCGACCATGGTTTCGACCATGCCGGCGTGATTGCGAGCCAGCAGGCCGATCGCGTCGCCGGTGCGCAGGCCCAGGCCGGCCATGCCGCCCGCCAGTGCGGTGCTGCGCCGGTCGATGTCGGCGAAGGTGCGACTGCGCCGATCGTCGATGACGGCGATGCGGTGGGGGGAATGCGCGGCCGCGGCCGCGTAGCCGCCGGCGAGATTGAAACCCCACCGGGCGAGTCCGCGCAGCTGCCCGACACTGCGATCCGGCCGCGCCGTGTGCACCACGCCCGTTCCGAGGATGTGGCGAGCCACGTCCGCGCGCCGCCGCAGCGGAGAGTTCTCGCGGTTGATCACGACCGAAGTCGGTGCGGCCGTGACCAGTTGGCGCAGCCGCCGCAGTCCGGCGTCGAGCCAGGCCAGCGCGCCGGCGGTCGAGGCGCGCGCGGCGACCGGATGTATCCGGCCGGCGGCGAAACAGGTGATCACGGCCCGGGTGCCGCCCTCGATATCGCGCAGCCGCACGGAGGCGAAACTTCCGGTCGCCGCGCAGTACAACTCGAAGGCCTCCCCGCGCGGGCCCACCCGCACCGTCAGCGACAGCGTCCGGATCTCGGTGTCGGCGGTTCCGATGCGCAGCTGCCACAGCGGCGCGCCGGCGACGGCCTCGAGCCGTTCACAGGCGCCGATCCCGGTGAAGATGCGCGGATACAGCTGCGGGTCGATGAGCAGCTCCCAGACGGCGCTGCGCTCGACCGGCAGCTCGACGGCGGTGTCGAAAACCTCGGTAGCCAACTTCTTACACTTCTCGCGGGCCGGTTCTTCGAGCACACCGGCGGGAACTCCTTTGTAACCGGGATTGATTTCGCGCAGAAGATGCCTTGTGACAATTCCCGGAGCGCCCGGGGGCACGGTTGTGAGTTGGCCGCCGATCGTCCGATGCGTGATGTGCGTCGCAGTCCGGAACGGAACGTCGTCCGCCGCTCCGATCGTTGAGCCAGCGGCTGTCCCGCGTCACAACGGTGCCGGACCCCGCCGGAAAAGGATGTGTGAGCTGGATGAGCAGGCGATTCGGGTCACGGTACCGGCGCCCGGCGGTGCTGTGCCTGGCACTGGCGGCCGTGGTGGCGCTGTCGAGCGGCGTCGCCGCGGCGACCGACGGATCGGCGTCCGCGGACGGATCCCGGATCGACCGGATCATCGATATCGACGCCCGCCACGCCACGCTCGTCGTGTACTCGGCGGCCATGGACCGCACGATCAGCATGCGGGTACTGCGCCCGGCCGACACCTCGCGGCCGGCTCCGGTGCTGTATCTGCTCGACGGCGCGGAGGACGGCATCGGGACCGGCGGCATCGAAACCTCGTGGGAAACCCGCACCGACATCGACGCTTTCACCGCCGACAAGGACGTCACCGTGGTGAACATCCTCGACGGCCGCTACACGTACTACACCGATTGGCTCGCCGACGATCCAGTGCTGGGCCGCAACGAATGGACGACCTTCCTGACGCGGGAACTGCCGCCGCTCGTCGACGCCGCGCTGCGCACCTCGGGCCGCAATGCGATTGCGGGGGTGTCGATGTCGGCGACCTCGGTCCTCGCGCTGGCGCAGGCTGCTCCCGGACTGTACGCCGCGGTGGGGTCGTTCAGCGGATGCGCCCAGACCGGAACCGATCCGGGCCGGCGCTTCGTGCAGGCGGTGGTGGCCTCCGGCGGCGGAAATCCGTGGAACATGTGGGGCCCGGACGGTTCGCCCGGCTGGAACGACGCCGATCCCAGCACCGCGGCGAATCTGGAAAAGCTCCGGGGGACAGAGCTTTTCGTGACCGCGGGGGTGCCGCGCCCCGGCGGTGCGACGAACGGCCCGGCTGTCGCCGATCCCGCCGGAGGCGGTGCGCTGGAATCGGTGGTCGCGCAGTGCACCCGGCGGCTGCAGGACGCGACCGAGGCTCTCGGAATTCCCGCCACCTACCGCTACACGCCGGGCGGGCTGCACGACTGGCCGTACTGGGAGCGGTCCCTGCACGAGGCGTGGCCGATGATCGCACGGGCGCTCGCCGATTAGCAGCCCGGATCAGGGCTTGCGGGCCACACCCGCGTAGCCGTCGAGGGGCCGGACCTCCGGCAGGGGCTCGTCCGGATCCGGTCGCCACCGGGCCAGATATTCCAGGCCGGGTTCGACCAGGACCAGATCGCCGAGCAGTTCCATGATCTCGGCGCGGGTGCGCAGCCGATCGCCCCGGCCGGTGACGCGTTCGGTCACCGCGAGCATGCGGTCCATCTGCTCGGGCGGTCCCTCGCTGGTCAGATGCGACAGCGCCAGATAACTTCCGGAGGCGATGGTGTCGCGCAGTCGTTCGAATACCGTCGCGGCCAGCGCGTCGTCGGCGACGAAATGCAGCATCGATACGAGCAGGACGGCGACCGGCCGGTCGAAATCCAGCAGCTCCCGGACCTGCGGATGCTCCAGTACCCCATCGATATCGGTGAAATCGCCGTGCACCGCGGTGGCGTTCGGATTGTCGGCCAGCAGCTTGCGGCTCATGGTCACCGCGACCGGATCGATATCGACATAGACCACTCGCGCGCCCGGCACGACGCGCTGCGCGATCTCGTGCACGTTGCCCGCGGTCGGAATTCCGGAGCCCAGATCGAGGAATTGGTCGATACCCGCCTCGGCGAGAAAACCCACCGCACGCTGCAAAAACGCGCGGTTGGCGCGGGCCGTGCGCGGGACTTCGGGAATGACCTCGATCATTTGCGCGGCGACCGCCCGATCCACCTCGAAATTGGCGAATCCTCCGAGCAGATAGTCGTAAACTCGCGCCGGGCTGGGAATCCTGGGGTCGATGTCGTCGGCCGCCCAGTCGGGTAACAGAGGTTGCACGCAGCTCATCCTAGGCCGCGCACCCGGGCGGCGACATCGGTCGCATGAAGGACCCAGCGGTTGCGTCCGCTGGCCTTCGCGCGATAGAGCCCGGCGTCGGCGGCATCGAGCAGCCGCTCGGCGTCGGTGCCGGTGACGGGGGTGACGATCGCGCCGATACAGGCCGAGATCATCAGGTCGTGGTTGTCGACGGGGATGGGGTCGGCCAGCGCGTCGAGCAGGCGCTGCGCGACCGTGGCGATGTGCTCGGTATCGCAGGTCGGCCGCACCAGCCCGACGAATTCGTCGCCGCCCACCCGGGCCAGCAGGATCGCCGGGACGGCCGCCGAGAGCCGGTCCGCGACCGCGACCAGCAGGCGATCGCCCACCCCGTGGCCGTAGGTGTCGTTGACCGATTTGAATCCGTCGAGGTCGATGAAACACAAGCCGATGCAGTCCTCGGTCTCGGCGTCGGTGATGATGGCCGAGAGCACTTCCACCAGTTGCCGCCGATTGGGCAGGCCGGTGAGCGGATCCAGGCGGGCCTGGCGATGTAATTCGGCCTGCAATTCCCGCCGCTGTGTGGTGTCTTCGCCGACCACCAGCAGATAGGCCGCGCGCCCGCCGGTCGCCGGCACCAGGGTGATCGCCCAGGTGGCCCACCCGTCGACACCTTCGGGCCGGGGGTAGCGCAATTCCATCCGGACCGTGCCCGAGCCGGCGTGCAAAAGTTCGCCCAGCACGCGGCGCCGCAATTCCACTCGATCGTCCGGATGGATCAGATCGGTGACCCCGCGTTCGAGCAGATACTCGCGGCTCACGCCCAGCATCGCGGCCATGGCCGGATTCACGTCGACCACCCGGCCTTCGGCGTCACCGATGCCGATGGCGATGGCGGCATTGTCGAATACCACCCGGAATCGCGCCTCGGCGGCATTGCGGGCATCGGCCATCGCCGAGTGCAACATTTCCTGATGCCGTGCCCGGGTGGCGAGTAACTCCTCGGTATATCCGCGGGCCATCTCACCCAGTACGGCGAGCACCCGATCGCCCGGGGGGAAGGTGGTGGTGGCCAGCGGCGTCAGCGCGCGGGCGGAGCGGGGCATGACCTGCGGATCGGTGAGGTTGGCGCGCACCAGCGCGGCGCCGATCGCGGCCGCGGGCGCCGCGTCGAACGGTTCCGCCCGCACGATGGTGACGAGCTGCTGGAGCAACCCCAGCAGCAGGTGCTCGAGCTCGCGCATGGACATGGGAACGAAACCGGTGTCGGCGATCGCGATACGCCATCGCCGAGCCAGTTCACCGACCCCGGTTTCCCCTGTCATGCACACCAACCCCGCCTCGGAACTACTCCCAGCGACTTGTGAGTACGGCGCGGCGCCGAACCAGAGAACCAGATTACCGCGCCGAGCGGGCCCGCAAGATCACGGCTGTGGCGTGATGCTGCGGGCCCGCTCGGTATGTACGGTGTGCGATCTCGGTGGAAAGATCGGATGCCGGCTACTTGCTCGCTTTGTGATAGGCGGCGACAACCTCGGAGGAAATGCGGCCGCGCGCGGAGACGTTATAGCCGTGTTTCTTGGCCCATTCCCGGATCGCCACCGTCTGCTCGCGGTCGGCCGCGGACTTCGTGCGGGTGCCGCCGCCGGACTTCAAGCGGCCGACCTTGCGGGCCTTTTCCGTCCAGGGTTCGAGTGCCCCGCGCAGCTTCCCGGCATTCAATGTCGACAGGTCGATTTCATACGCCACACCGTCGATCGAGAACTGCACGGTCTCATCCGCTTTGGACTTCCCGTCGTAATCATCGATGAGTGTGACGGTGACTTTCTTGGCCATGATCGAGCCCTTTCGCACTGACACGGAGCAACTGGGATTGTGTATACCGTACCGTAGTGCGACCGGCCGTAGTGAATCCGGTGCTATTCGGGCGTTTTCGATCGTGAATGTTCCCGGAATGCGAAAAGAATCGGCGGGACGCATTTAGTGCGGGCACGGCAAAAGTTATCGGAATGCTCGCGGTCTTCGGACACTACTCGGGAGTTCGGATCGCGCGGTTCGGATAAAGGGAGCGGTGCGCGGGTACCCGGCTGCCGGGCCTCGCGGCGCGCGCAGCAGGGGATATTGCACACATAGCGATGTATGCATATGATGACGAACGAAGCGACGGAGAGGAGTTTCGGGCATGGGCGCCGGACATACACACGGCTCGGGCCACGGGCATGCGCACAGTCATGCGCACGCCACTCCCGACAGCGATCGGCGCTGGCTCGCCGGGGCGCTCGCGGTCATCGTGGTCTTCCTCCTCGGCGAGGTGGTCGTCGGTGTGGTGGCCGGATCACTGGCCCTGCTGTCGGATGCCGCGCACATGCTCACCGACGCCGCTTCGATCGCGTTGGCGCTGTGGGCAATTCGTCTCGCGGCGCGACCACCGGCCGGGCGGATGACCTTCGGCTGGAAGCGCGTCGAAATCCTGTCCGCGCAAGCCAACGGCCTGACGCTGCTGGTGTTGTCGGCCTGGCTGTTCTACGAGGCGATCCGCCGCCTGATCCAGCCGCCGTCGGTCACCGGGGAGCTCGTCCTCGCCACAGCGCTCGTGGGTGTGGTCGTGAATCTCGCCGCCACCTGGATGATTTCCCGGGCCAATCGCAGCAGCCTGAATGTCGAGGGCGCGTTCCAGCACATCCTCACCGATCTCTACGCCTTCCTCGCGACCGCGGTGGCCGGAGTGATCATCATGGTCACCGGATTCGAACGCGCCGACGCGATAGCGACGCTGGTGGTGGTCGCGCTGATGGTCAAGGCGGGCGTCGGCCTGGTCCGCGCGTCGAGCCGGATATTCCTCGAGGCCGCCCCGGCCGATATCGACCCGGCTGCGGTGGGTGTGGGCATGGCCGCCCGTGACGGGGTGGTCGAGGTGCACGACCTGCACATCTGGGAAATCACCTCGGGGTCTCCGGCGCTCTCGGCGCACGTGCTGGTCGAGCCCGGCCGCGACTGTCATGCGGTGCGTCAGGATCTGGCGCAGTGGCTGGCCGCCGACCATCACATCGAGCACGCCACGCTGCAGGTGGATCACGCACAGCCCGAACTGATCGAACTCGGGGCCGGTTCGAGTGGCCACTGCGCTGAGTCGCACGGCCCCGCGCACCGGTCGCAGGGTGTCGCGCACGCCCACGAATCCGGTAATCGGAACTAACCGGACACCCCGCCGGACCGGCGCAAACGCCCCGGGACGCCGGGTGGATACTGGCTGCCGTGGGATGGATAGACACGCCGCTGACCGTGCAGTCCGTCATCGAGGAATGGCGCTGGGACACCTCGACCATCGTGGTGACCGCGGCGTTGGGGCTCGGCTACGGCCTGGCTCGCCGGCGCGCCGATCTGCGCGGTAGCACGGAATCGGCGGGACGCAGCTGGGCGTTCGGCGCGGTCGGCCTCGGAGTGTGGTTGCTGACCGGCATCAGCGTGATCGGCGTGTATTCCGGGACCCTCTTCTGGATGCGGGCACTGCAGATCCTGCTGCTGCTCTACGTGGTTCCGTTCGGCCTGGCGACCGGGCGGCCGCTGACCGTGGTGCGGGATTCGCTGGGCGCGGCCGGACGAGCGAGGATGGAACGCGTGCTGGCCTCGGCGCCGGCGCGGGTGGTGACCTATCCGCTGGTCTCCTCGATCGCCATCCTGGCCACTCCCTGGCTGCTGATCCTGACCCCGTGGTACGAAGCCGTCCTGCGGCACGGCGTGGTCGATGCGCTCACCCGAATGCTGCTGGTGGCCGTCGGCTTCCTGTACTTCTATTCGCGGCTGCAGACCGATCCGGTGCCGCACCGCTATTCGCAGGCCCTCTCGTTGTTGATCACGGTTTTCGAGTCGCTGGCAGACGGGGTGCTGGGGTTGGTGCTGTGGTTCGGGCCGCTGGTCGCGGTGGACTACTACACCGAGGTGGGCCGGACGTGGGGCCCCGATCTACGCATGGATCAGATCATCGGCGCGGGCATCATCTGGGTGCTCGGCGACGTGCTCGGCCTGCCCTACCTGCTGACGCTGATGCGATCGTGGGCGGCCGACGAACGACGCAACGCCGCGAAAATGGACGCCGAACTCGATGCGGCCGAAGAGCTTTCGGCGCCACCGGCCGACGCGGACGGGCGGACCTCGCCCGCGCCCGCCGCGGCGACGGCGAGCGCGGAGGCACCGGTCCAGAGCGGCCTGTGGTGGGAAAACGATCCCGTGCTGCGCGACCGCTTCCGGCGCTGACGGAATGCGCCCGTCCGGACGGCCACCGCTTCCTGCCGCCGGCCGGGCTGTCGCACCCGGATCTCGCGCACTCAGATCTTGCGCACTCAGATCTTGCGGATCACCGTGACGACCTTGCCCAGGATCTGGGCGTCGTTACCGTCGATCGGATCGAACAGCGGGTTGTGCGGAATCAGCCAGACCTGGTCGCCGGTGCGTTTGAACGTCTTGACCGTCGCCTCGCCCTCGATCATCGCCGCGACGATATCGCCGTTGTCGGCGACATTCTGCTGGCGGACGACCACCCAGTCGCCGTCGCAGATCGCCGCGTCGACCATCGATTCGCCGACGACCTTCAGCAGGAACAGCGAACCCTCGCCGACCAGTTCGCGCGGCAGCGGGAACACGTCCTCCACGGCCTGTTCCGCGAGGATCGGCCCACCGGCGGCGATGCGGCCCAGCACCGGCACATAGGTGGGCGCCGGGGTCGCGTCGGAGGTTTCGGTCGCCACCGCGCGCAGCACCGGCGCGGCACCGGCCGCGCGCACGGCGGTCTCGTCCAGGCCGCGAACGTCGACCGCACGGGGACGGTTGGGATCGCGGCGCAGATACCCCTTGCGCTCGAGTGCCCGGAGCTGATGCGCGACCGAGGAGGTGGAGGTGAGTCCGACCGCATCGCCGATCTCGCGGATGCTCGGGGGATAGCCGCGTTCGTTCACCGAGGTCCGGATGACCTCGAGTACCTTGCGCTGGCGGACGGTGAGATCCGCTCCGTTGCCGGGGGTTTCGGTGTCACCGGCCGGCGCCGGGGCGCCGTCGGGGGAGACCGTGCCGCTTCCGGCCGCCTCCTCGTGTCCGACCACCGTACGTTCGCTCACGCTCGCCGTCCTCCATTCGTCTGTCTGCCGGGGCGTGTGTCTGCCGGGTTCTGCCGGCGCCGGGTTCTGCCGGCGCCGTCGGATCGCGTGTTTCGAATGTAGTCCGCCCGCGGCCAGGTTTCAAACATCTGTTCGACGCATGTCGGCGTGGCTGGTGACTTTGTCGGTCCGGCGTGGTAAGAATTCGAACATCAGTTCGTCGAACAGATGAGCGAATACGCCACCACTCTCATATCCCTGTGATCCATCAGCCCAGCACTCGTCACAGCATTCATGGAGGTCGTCAGATGCGTACCGCGGTCGATGAATTCAGCACGATCGGCACCCGGACCGGTTCGGCCGGCGGTGCCCCCGTCCGCACCGTGCGGCCGGTCCGGCGCCACGGCCGGGCCGACCTGCGGCGTCCCCGCGGCCCGTATCGCCCGCACGCCGTGGCGGGCTACGACCGAGTGCCGGCCGCCGCGCCGGCCCGCGGGCCCCATCCGCTCCAGCGGGTGGAACAAGCCCGAATCGGACTCGCGACCCTCGCGGCGACCGCCCTGCTCACCGCGGCAGCGGTCTGTGGATTGATGGGTGTGGCGCAGCTGCGCGACGCGGGTGGCCCGGCGTCCACACAGACCGTCCAGGTGCAGCCCGGTGAGTCGCTGGCCGACCTCGCGCAGCGGGTGGCGCCGGGAGATCCGGTGCGCGACACGGTGGCCCGCATCGTGGAGTTGAACGGATTACGCGGCGCCGAGGTGGCCGCCGGACGCACTCTCGTGGTTCCGGCATCGCGATAAAGCCGTGGTCGGAGGCCTGGATGACTGCGAATCCGCGTGGCCGGATTTATTGATCCAGAACTGAAACCTGTTGCTACTCTGCTCGGAATGTGATCGGGGCTACATTCGCCGCCAACAAATTTCGAGGACGAGGCATCATGGCGCACACCCTCCAGCGGGCGCTGCCGCGACTGTTCGCACACGCGGCCGCACTGCTCATCTGTTTCGTCATCGCCGGTGCCGCGGCGCCGGCGGTACACGCGGAGGCGGGATACACCGCATATCTGGACATTCCCGTGGTGAACGGGGCGGGGGAGAGCGCCGGTGGCCTGAATCCCGAGCTGCCGCTGGACATTTCGACGCTGCGCGCGGCGCTGGACCAGGCCCGCGCCGACGGAGTCGCACCGTCGCGGTATGCGGCACTGCTGCATCAGTATTGGCTCACGGTGGCGACCGCCGGTGCCGATATCGACCTGGCCGCGTGGGATCCGATCCGGGGAGTTGCCGCCAATTCGCGCACCTTCACCCAGGTCTACGTGAACTACCTGCGGCTGACGACCGCCCACCCCGAGTTCTACTGGACCGGGCTGGCCGGACTGGCGGGTGGCTCGTTCGCCTCCGGCTTCTTCGACATGAGCGACGTGGCAACAATTCTCAGCGTGCCGGGTATTCATCAGCTCGGTGGCGCGGTCGCGGATCTGCTGCGAGCCACACCGCCGCAGCTCGTCGCGGCGCTACCCGCCGACATCCGGCTCCTGGCGAGCGAGGGGCCCCGGCTCACCGCCGAGGATCTGGCATGGTTCCAGACCCGGCTGATGATCATGCAGAAGCACATCTTCCTCGACCAGGTGCCGATGCACGAGGCCTATGTCGCGGGAGGGTTGCCCGCGATCGAGGAGATGTACGCCGCCGGCGTGCTCGACGACAATGCCGTCCAGGCCTGGCGCTCGCTCGCCACCGGCACGGTCACCGGATACAACGACGCGCTGATGCGGATGACCGATCGCGAACAGAATCAGATCATCGCCGATCAATGGGATGTGACATCGCAGGGGCGGGGCGCGATGGGCCGGGTGATGACCTACGTCAGCACCGTGGCGGCAAAGCCGGCGGTACCCGGCGTGCGCGCACCCGGTGTGTTCGCACCGACCACCGTCTCGGCGGAGGTCGACGGTCGCACGATGACGCTGCGCACCCCGTTGCCCAACTTCAACTGGGCCGACCGCGACCCGCGCTGGACTTACATCACCGGCGACCTGGTGCCGTGCTACGAACGGATGCAGGCCACTCCGGGTCTGGCCCGCCAGGTGCTGTCGGTGCCGTTCGCCGGTGATCTCGCCGCCGGACGATTGCTGAATCGCCTGCCGGATCTGCTCACCGACCTGACGAGCCAGTGGCAACTGACGGCGTGAGCGGCCCCGGTCGCGGGTCCGCATGGGCCGTGCCGAACACCGTCCGGGTATCCTGAAAGACGCTCAGGACATACGTGGTGAGTGCGGCTGTATCGGCGGAACAAGGTCGAGGGCAGGCAGCTCGTCGCGAACCGACGCAGGCATCGACGAAGGATCCCGGATGCATTGCCCGTACTGTCGGCACCCGGATTCGCGGGTGGTCGACTCGCGTGAGGCCGAGGAAGGCAGCGCGATCAGGCGCCGCCGCGCGTGTCCGCAGTGCGGTCGCCGCTTCACCACGGTCGAGACCGCGATCCTCTCGGTGGTCAAACGCAGCGGTGTCACCGAACCGTTCAGCCGCGAGAAGGTGATCCGTGGTGTCCGCCGCGCCTGCCAGGGGCGCGAGGTCGACGACGATGCCCTGAACCTGCTCGCCCAGCAGGTCGAGGATGCGGTGCGGGCGAAGGGCTCTCCGGAGGTGCCGAGCCACGAAGTCGGTCTGGCCATCCTCGGGCCGTTGCGCGATCTCGACGAGGTCGCCTATCTGCGTTTCGCGTCGGTCTACCGGTCCTTCAGCTCCGCCGACGATTTCGAACGCGAGATCGCCGACCTGCGCCGCCATCGCGCCGAACGATCGGTGAGCGCCGGCGCCGACTGATCAACGCGCCAGGTGATCAGCGGGACCGGTGGTCAGCGGGATCGCGCGCCGGCGGGCGCCGCGCCGATGCCGTCGATGGCCTTGACGATTCGTTTGGCGGACACCGGATACGGTGTGCCCAGCTGCTGGGCGAACAGGCTCACCCGCAGTTCCTCGATCATCCACCAGATCTCGGTGACGTCGGCGGCCGTGCGACGCGCCTCCGGGAGGCGGTCGAGCAACCGCGCGTAGGCGGTGTGCACCCGATCCAGTTCGGCCGCGCCGAGGCGATCGCGGTCGGCCGAGGCCGGCAACGCGAGCAGTCGTGCCTCGGCGGCGTGCAGATACCGCGGGATCTCGCGCAGCCGGGCACTGCCGAATTCGCTGACGAAACCGGCGAAGACCAGGTCGTCGAGCTGCCCGGCGACATCGTCGGCGATATCGCGATCGGTGGTGTCGGCCAGGGCGGTGCGCACCCGGTGCGCGGCCGCCAGCACCGGAACCACCAGCGCGAGGATGCGCGCGACCGCACCGGCGAACTGCGGTCGAACCTGCTCGACGAGCCGAGTGAACTGCTCCGGGCTGCGCACCGGGCCACCGTGTGCGGCGATCAGTTCGTCGGCGGCGCAGGCGCGGCAGTCGTCGAGCAGTGCCTCCAGCGATCCGTACGGGTTCTGGCTCAACGCGAGGCGATCGGCGGCCGACAGCCCCGAGGTGACCGAGCGTTGCGCGGCCGGCATCTCGCGCAGCAGCAGCGCGCGGGTTCCGGTGCGCATCGCGGCACGCTGTGCCGCCGGTGAGGACAACACTCGCACCGCCACCCCGTCGCCCTCGCGGACCAGCGCGGGATAGCCGGTGATGGTCTGGCCGCCGACCTCACGCCGAACGGTCTGCGGCACGGTGCCCAGCGTCTGCGCCGTCCACACCGTCGCCGGCGCCTTCTCGGCAGCACTCGTCGCCTTCGCCACGGACTGTGAAATCTGCTGGGAGAGCTGAGTTTTCAAGGTAGCGAGGCTCTTGCCACGGGCGAGGTGCGCGCCGTCGGGACCGGCGACGGCGAACGTCATCCGCAGATGATCGGGCAGCGCGGCGGGGTCGAGGTCGGCCGGTGCGATCGAGGTCGACGCCAGTGCCGACAATTCGCGGGCCAGTCCGCTGCGCAATGGTTCCGCGCGCGGAGTCAGCCGCGCCAACGCGGCCTTCGCGAAGTCCGGCGCGGGAACGACACTGCGGCGCAGCTGTTTCGGCAGGGTCTTGATCAGTGCGGCGGCGAGTTCCTCGCGCATGCCGGGAACCAGCCAGTCGAAGCCCACGGCACGAACGTGGGCGAGCTGGGCGACCGGGATGTGCACGGTCACGCCGTCGTCGGCCTGTCCTGGCTCGAACTGGTAGGTGAGCGGGAAAGTCAGCTCGCCCTGCCGCCAGCTGTCCGGGTAGGCGGCCGGATCCAGCTGGGCCGCTTGCGCATTGACCACGGTGGCGGTCGAGAAGTCCAGCAGATGCGGATCCTCGCGCTCGGCCTTGCGCCACCAGCTGTCGAAATGCCGCACCGACACCACGTCGGCGGGAATGCGCTGCTCGTAGAAATCGAACAGCACCTGGTCGTCGACGAGGATGTCGCGCCGCCGTGCCCGATGCTCCAGATCGGCCACATCGTCGAGCAGTTCGCGGTTGCGGTGGAAGAACCGGTGCCGGGTCTGCCATTCGCCCTGGACCAGTGCGTGCCGGATGAACAGCTCCCGCGACAGCTGGGCATCGATGCGGCCGAAGTCGACGCGGCGCTGGGTGACCAGCGGAATGCCGTAGAGGGTGACCCGCTCGTAGGCCATCGCCGCGCCGCGCCGGGATGACCAGTGCGGTTCGGAGTAGTTGCGTCTGACCAGATCGCCGGCGAGCCGTTCGGCCCATTCGGGCTCGATCCGTGCGGCCATCCGGCCCCACAGTCGCGAGGTTTCCACCAGTTCGGCCGCCATCACCCAGCGCGGCGGCTTCTTCGCCAGCGTCGAACCGGGGAAGATCATGAACTTCGCGCCGCGCGCACCGAGGAACTCCCGCGATTCGGCCTCGCGCACCCCGATATGCGACAGCATGCCCGCCAGCAGCGCGCGATGGATCGAGTCCCCGTCCCACGGCAGGGCTTCCGGATTCTGTTGCGGCGCGATCGATTCCGCGGCCGACCAGCCGAGGCTTTTCGTGATGGTGCGCAGCTGCCCTTGCAGATCCTGCCATTCCCGGATGCGCAGGTAGTGCAGGAACTCGTCGCGGCACAGTCGCCGGAACTGATTGGACGACAACGACTTCCGCTGTCCGCGCAGATAGTCCCATAAACGCAGATAGGCGAGGAAATCCGAGCCCTCGACGGTGAAGCGGGCGTGTTTGGTGTCGGCGGCCTGCTGGAATTCGGCCGGCCGTTCCCGCACGTCCTGGATCGACAGCGCCGCGACGATGACCAGCACCTCGGACAGGCATCCGTTCGCCTCGGCGGCGACGAGCATGCGCGCCATCCGCGGATCGACCGGAAGTTGGGCCATCTGCCGTCCCACCGCGGTGAGTGCCAGCTCGTCCCCGCCCTCCGGCGCGCGCACATGGCCCCCGGTGGCGCCTTCGCTGCCGCGTCCGCGGCGACGGCGCGCACCGCGAGCCGGCACGGGCGCCTCGGCAGGGCGCCCGAGAGCGCCGAGTTCCACTAGCAGCGCGATACCGTCGCGGATCGCCCGCCGGTCCGGGGCCTCGACGAATGGAAAGCTCTCGATGTCGCCGAGCCCCAGTGCGGTCATCTGCAGAATGACCGCGGCCAGGTTCGTGCGCAGAATCTCCGGTTCGGTGAACGCGGGGCGCGCCTCGAAGTCCTCCTCGGAGTAGAGCCGGATGCAGATGCCGTCGGCCACGCGTCCGCAGCGCCCGGAACGCTGCCGTGCGGAGGCCTGGGAGATCGGCTCGATCGGCAGGCGCTGCACCTTGGTGCGCATCGAATAGCGGGAGATGCGCGCGGTGCCCGGATCCACCACGTAGCGGATACCCGGCACCGTGAGCGAGGTCTCGGCGACGTTGGTGGCCAGCACCACACGACGGCCGGTGTGCGGCTGGAAGACTCGATGCTGTTCGGCCGCCGACAAGCGTGCGTACAGCGGAACGATCTCGGTGCGCGGCAGTTTCAGATCGCGCAGCGTGTCGGCGGTATCGCGGATCTCGCGCTCACCGGACAGGAATACCAGCACGTCGCCGTCGCCCCCGGCGAGCAGTTCGCGGACCGCGTCGCCGATGGCATCGGTCTGGTCGCGAGCGTCCTCGGCGCTGCCGCGTCCGCTCTGCCGGGGGCGACGCGGCGCCGGCTCCTCCTCGAAGTCGTCCTCGTCGTCGGTGCCGGCCATGTCCGGAGCCAGCGGGCGATACCGGATTTCGACCGGATAGGACCGCCCCGAGACCTCGACGATCGGCGCGGGCTCCCCGGAGTCGGCATCGGCGAAATGACGGGCGAACAGTTCCGGGTCGATGGTCGCCGAGGTGATGATCACCTTGAGATCCGGACGCTTCGGCAACAGCGACTTCAGATAGCCGAGCAGGAAGTCGATATTGAGGCTGCGCTCGTGCGCCTCGTCGATGATGATCGTGTCGTAGCGACGCAGCAGCCGGTCGCGCTGAATTTCGGCCAGCAGGATGCCGTCGGTCATCAGTTTGATCAGGGTGCGATCGGAGGCCTGATCGGTGAAGCGCACGGTGTAGCCGACCACGTCGCCGAGCTCGGTATCGAGTTCGGAGGCAATGCGTTCGGCCACCGTGCGGGCCGCGAGCCGCCGCGGCTGGGTGTGGCCGATGGTGCCGCGGATCCCGCGCCCGAGTTCGAGGCAGATCTTCGGGATCTGCGTGGTCTTACCCGACCCCGTCTCACCCGCGATCACGACGACCTGATGGGCGGCGATCGCCGCGGCGATATCGTCGCGATGGGCCGAGACCGGCAGTTGTTCGGGATAGCGAATCGCCGGGACCGCGCCGCGGCGGGTGTCGATGCGAGCCTGCGCGGCGGCGATCTCACGCTCCAGCCGCTCGATCTCGCCGTCGTTGCCGTGTGCCTTGTCCAGCCGTCGGCGCAGCCGGTGTTCGTCGCGGAGAGAGAGGTCGGCCAGGCGAGCGCGCAGCTCGCGGGTGGTGGCAGTCGAGGTCATTGCATCGACCAGCGTAGCGAAACCGGCCGTCCGGCCCGTTCCCGCGCTGGTCGAGGCGCCGGACGATGAAGATAACCGAATCGTTGCTATCGGATGATCTTGGTGCCCGGCGGGGGTCGGTTGTGTCACCATCGGATCATGACTGCTGGTTCCGGAACGCCGATGTGGGTCCGTGGACTGCGCGTGGTGTCGGTGCTGCTGGGCATCGCCGCTCTGGTCCGCGACGGGGTGCGCGCGGTCGCGACGACCGCGTCGAACACGCTGCGCCGGCCGGTGGCAGCCGAGCCCGCGACGAGGCAGCGTACGTCGCCGGTCGGATCCGCCTAGACCCGGAAGACCTTCCGTGCCGCCGGATTACGCCGGCGGCAGGGTTCGTCGTCTGCCGGTGGCCGGGGCGCCGGTGGTGAAATCGCCTGGCGGGCCGACCGGTATGCGAGGATCGTACGATGATCGCCCGTGCGGGAACGCCGATGTGGATCCGGATCCTGCGGATCGCGTTCGGTGTGCTGGGAATTGTTGCGCTGCTGTGGATTCCGCTCCGTGCGTGGGGATCGCCCGGATTCTCGATCGGCAACTACGTGAGCTACTTCACCATCGAATCCAATATCGCCGGTGTGCTGGTTCTGCTGATCGGGGGACTGCTGGATCCGGCGGCGCGGTGCTGGCAGGTGGTGCGCGGCGCGGCCACGCTGTATCTGCTGATCACCGGGGTGATCTACGCGGTGCTGCTGGCGAACATCGATGTGATGCTCACCGACAAGTGGATCAACGACACATTGCATCGGGTGCTGCCGATCGTGCTGGTCGCCGACTGGATTCTGGTGCCGGCGCGGCTGCGGGTCTCGGCGGCGCTGATCGGCGGGTGGCTGATCTACCCGCTCGCCTTCTGCGCCTACAGCCTGGTCCGCGGCGAGATCGTGGACTGGTATCCGTATCCGTTCCTGGACCCCCGAGTGCAGGGGTATGTCTCGCTGCTGATCGGGGTGGTGATGCTGGCTGCGGTGATCGCGCTGCTGGCGATCGCGGTGGCGCGGCTGGGGTCGTTGCACAACCGTCGCGAGGCCCCCGTTCCGGTCTGACCCTGCGGTTGCCGGTCGATTGCGCGGGCCGGACGACCCGGCCTCGTCGGGCGTAGCGCGGGTAGTCTGGCGGCGCGGGCGATCGGGTATGCCCATCGCCACCGGACGACGGGCAGAGGAGCCGAGCATGGGTGCGCTGTGGCACGGATTCGCGGATATGGGCGCGGTGGAGCGCGACGGCGCCTTCGTGGTCGCCCGCGGTGAGGGCGCCTACATCTGGGACGAGGCCGGGCGACGGTATCTCGATGCGACGGCGGGGCTGTGGTTCACCAATGTCGGTCACGGCCGCCGCGAGATCGCCGACGCGGTCGCGGCGCAATTGTCGACGCTCGCACACTATTCGAACTTCGGCGATCTGACCGCGCCGGTGACGCAGCGGCTGGCCGAGCGGTTGTCGGAGCTGGCGCCGGTGCCCGGCAGCAAGATCATGTTCACCTCCGGTGGATCCGATTCGGTTGACACCGCCGCCAAACTCGCCCGCCGGTTCTGGCGCGAGCAGGGCCGTCCGGACAAGACGCTGCTCGTCGGCCGCCGGTTGGCCTATCACGGAATGCACGTCGCCGGAACGGCGCTGGCCGGCATCGAGGGCAATCACGAGGGATACGGCGAGCTGATGGCCGATACCCGCACGGTGGAATTCGATCAGGCGCAGGCGCTGCGGGCGCTGATCGACGAGGTGGGTGCCGATCGGATCGCGGCGTTCTTCTGCGAGCCGATCATCGGGGCGGGCGGGGTGTATCTGCCACCGGAGGGTTATCTCTCCGAGGTTCGCCGCCTCTGCCGCGACAACGACATCCTGTTCGTCGCCGACGAGGTCGTCACCGGCTTCGGGCGGATCGGCGGATCGTGGTTCGCCTCCACTCGTTTCGGGCTCGAACCGGACCTGATGACCACCGCGAAGGGCCTGACGTCCGGCTATCTGCCGATGGGCGCGGTCTTCGTGGCACCGCGAGTGGCCGAACCGTTCTTCGGTGGCGGAGTGTGGTTCCGGCACGGCTACACCTACGGCGGCCACGCCGGATCGGCCGCCGCGGCGATGGCCAATCTCGACATCATCGAACGCGAGCATCTGCTCGACGCCAGCAAGAACATCGAATCGCTGCTGCACGACCACCTCACGCCGCTGGCCGGACATCCGCGCGTGGCGGAGGTTCGCAGTGGGCTGGGCGCGGTGGCCGGGGTGCAGCTCGCCGATCCGTCCGAGGGGCCGGCCATGGTGAAAGCGCTACGCGCCGAAGGCGTTTCCACCCGGTCCGCCGGCCAGGGCGCGTTGCAGATCTCGCCGGCGTTCGTCATGACCGACGAGCAGATCGGCGAGCTCGCGGCGGCGATCGGTCGCGCGCTGGGCTGAGCGCACGGTCTGCCCCACGGCTGCCTCTTCGGTGCCTCCGGGCCGCCGGATGGGCGGTGCCCATCGTCGCGCCGTGCGAGCATGGATGCGAAGGCGAACGCGCCGCGGCGGAAGGTGGTGGGGTGTGGGGTCTTTCGTGACCGAGCACGAGGTGTTGCGCTGGGGCGTCGTCACGGCGTTCGTCGCCGCGGCGGGCATCGTTCTGGTACGGCATGTGGCGGTGCCGGTGACGCCGGGACACGCGAGCGGACAGCGGCCGGGAACCTGGCCGAGCGAGGTCGACGCGCACGAATCCGATGCGGCCCATCTCGTGATGTGCCTGGTCATGCTCGCGATGCTGCTGTTCCCGGTGGCTGCCGCGCTCGATGCGATCCGCGGGGTGCTCATCGCCATGATCGTCGTGTACGCGGGCCTGTCGATCGTGCGAATCGCGCACTGGCGCACGGCATCCGGCGGCGACGGCGCCGAATTCCGGCTCCCGGCGGTGGTCTACCACCTGGTCGCGGCCGCGGCGATGCTGTGGGTGATGGCCGGACATCATCACGGTATGGGGCACCCGGATATGAGCGGTGCGGATGGCCCGCCGGTCGTACCCGTCTCGATCGTGGCCGCGCTGTTCGCGCTCGACGGCCTACTGCTGCTGTTCCCGTGTACGAGAACCGCACTGCGGCACAGTATTTCGCATCCGTCCGGCACACCGGGCGCCCTCGGCGCCGTTCCGCACGTCGTGATGGATCTCGGGACCGCCTATATGTTGATCGCCGCCGTCGCCTGATCAGAGGAGTATGGGGTGATCGGCCACGACACGTCCGCCCAGACGCACCCAGCCGTCGGAATCCCATTCGGTGAACAGCTGTGAACCCGCGCCCTGGGTGATGATCAGGCTGCGGCGCAATTTCGCGGTGAGTGCGATCGCGGCCGCGCCCGTCGCCTCGTCCTCGGCGATTCCCAAGGCGGGAGCGAACATTCGCGCGTGCACGGCGCCGCGCGCCTCGTTCGTCCAAGCCCACACGTAATGCTGGCCGTCGGTGAAGTGGCGCGGGTCGACCGTGTCTAGGAAGGCGGCGTCGGAGAATTCGTCGAAGGTGAACTCGGGCGCCCATTCGGCGCGGGCGCGAATCCAGACCAGGCCGTCGTCGAGCATCTGGATTTCGACGGGACCGGCGGGCACGTCGATGATCTTCACGGGATGCCCCTGATCGGCCAGCCACCATGCCGCGCCGACCGTCGGATGTCCCGCGAACGGCAGCTCCCGTGCGGGGGTGTAGATGCGCATCCGGGCGCGCCCGGCCACCGGATCGTCGACGACCACCGTCTCACTGTGGCCGATTCGCGCCGCCAGCAACTGGTGATCGATCGCGGCCACGGCCCCCGCGCGCACGATGCCCAGTGGGTTACCGAGCCGGCCGGTGACGTCGGTGAAGACCCGAACCACCTCGACCTGTGTGCCGTCGCTTTCCCATTGGCTCATGCTGCCCCAGCGTACCCGGAGCAACACGCGCGATGCCCCGCCCCGATGGACGGGGCGGGGCATCCGGTGGAATGCGTCTCGACGGTGCCTCAGACCGTCGCGGCGGCCAGCGTCTCGCTGGCCTGCACGGCTTGGCCGACGCCCGCCACGATCGCGGCGACGCGCAGCGCCTCGAAGATCACCTCGCGCGAGACACCGGCCTCACGCAGGGTGTGTTCGTGGGCCTCCAGGCAGTGCTGGCAGCCGTTGATCGACGACACTGCGAACGACCACAGCTCGAAATCGGCCTTCTCGACGCCCGGATTGCCGATGATCTGCATGCGCAGCCCGGCGCGCAGATCATCGTAACGACCCTCCAAAAACGCCCGGCCCCGGTAGAACACGTTGTTCATACCCATGATCGAGGCGGCGCCCAGTGCCGCGTTGTAGGCCTCCGCGGACAGGGTGTCGGCGGCCTCCTCGCCGATCTCGCGCAGGGTGGTGGCCGACCGGGTGGCGGCCGCCGCGGCGAGCAGGGTGCCCCACAGCTGCTGTTCGTTCAGCACGGTCGACCGTGCGATGGACGACAGGTTGAGCTTGAGGTCCTTGGCGTATTCGGGAAGCGAATTCTTCAGGTTTTCAACAGACACGGGCAGGAACTTCCTTTTCGGTGATCAGACGCTCGCGGACAGCAGCTCACCCGCGTCGATGGTCGGGTCGCCCTTCTTCCAGTTGCAGGCGCACAGCTCGTCGGACTGCAGCGCGTCGAGCACGCGCAGCACCTCGTCGACGTTGCGGCCGACCGAACCGGCGGTCACGGAGACGAACTGGACCTCGTTGTTCGGGTCGACGATGAAGGTCGCGCGGTCGGCGACACCGTCGGCGTTGAGCACGCCGGTCGCGGTGACGAGCTCACGCTTGAGGTCGCTCAGCATCGGGAAGGGGAGGGTCTTGAGATCCTCGTGCTGGGCGCGCCACTGGAAGTGCACGAACTCGTTGTCGACCGACACACCCAGGACCTGGGCGTCGCGGTCGGCGAACTCCTCGTTCAGCTTGCCGAAGGCGGCGATTTCGGTCGGGCACACGAAGGTGAAGTCCTTCGGCCAGAAGAAGACGATGCGCCACTTGCCGGCGTAGTCGTCACTGGAGACCTGGGTGAAGTAGTCGTCGGGCTGCTGCGCGTTCACCTTCGACAGGTCACCGCCGATGACCGCCGTCAGGTTGTAGGCGGGGAACTGGTCGCCGATGGTCAGCAGAGCCATGTTGTCTCCTTCGTCGTAGTGGGGCACGGGTGACGGGTCGCCCTGGTGCGGGACACCGTCGAAGCTTTCGCTGTCGATCATGCCCAAAAACCAATAAAAGGTAAAGGTGATCAGTTGCACTATACTGATAGGCGTGACTGATCAGACTTATCAGCCCACCCTGTCACAGCTGCGTGCGTTCGTGGCGATTGCGGAATACCGCCACTTCGGGACCGCCGCGGCTCATCTGAATGTGAGCCAACCCACGTTATCGCAGGCACTGGCATCACTGGAAAACGGTTTGGGCCTGCAGCTGATCGAGCGAAGCACCCGCCGGGTGCTGGTGACCGCCGCGGGCAAAAGGTTGCTGCCGCAGGCGATGGCGACGCTCGAGGCCGCCGACCGCTTCGTCGCCACCGCGGCCGGCGACGGTCTCGGCGGCACCCTGCGCATGGGCATCATCCCCACCGTCGCGCCCTATGTGCTGCCCGCGTTGCTGCCGGAACTGCGCCGCCGGTTGCCGGCTCTGGTGCCGCATGTCATCGAGGATCAGACCGCCCGGCTGCTCGACGGATTGCGCAGCGGCGTCCTCGACGTCGCGATGATGGCACTGCCGTCCGAGGCCACCGGCATGGTCGAAATCCCGCTCTACACCGAGGAATTCGTCCTGGTCACGCCCCTCGGCCACGAATTGGCCGGGCGGAGCGACATCGAGCCCGCGGCCCTGGACGAGTTGCCGCTGCTGTTGCTCGACGAGGGGCACTGCCTGCGTGACCAGACGCTGGATCTGTGCCGGTCGCAGGACGTGCGCCCGGGGCCGGTCGGCGATACTCGCGCGGCCTCGCTGACGACGGTGGTGCAGTGCGTGGGCGGAGGGCTCGGGGTGACGCTGATTCCCGAGATGGCCGTGGCGGCCGAAACCTCCCGTGGCACATTGGATATCGCTCGGTTCGCCGCGCCCGCGCCGGGGCGCACCATCGGCCTGGTCTTCCGGGGTTCGACCGCACGCGTGGAGGACTACGAACAGCTGGCGGAAATCATTCGGGCACAACGCCCGATATGAGAAATTCCATGGTCTCCCATCCCGATTGACCGGCCGGTGGGCGTCTGGAACGCTCGTCGCGTGCGGATTCATCACCTCAACTGCGGCACCATGGCCATGGGCATGGTGGACCACTGCCTGCTCATCGAGACCAGGACCGGGTTGGTGCTGGTGGATACCGGATTCGGGCTCGACTGTGTGCGCGATCCCGGCCGCTTCGTCGGCCCCGGCCGCTTTCTGCTCGGCATCCGGCCCGCCGAGCACCACACCGCAATCCGGCAGATCCAGGCGCTGGGCTACGACCCCGCCGATGTGCGCCACATCATCCTCACGCACCTCGACCTCGACCACTCCGCCGGACTGGCGGATTTCCCCGAGGCGACAATTCACGTGCACGGGCCCGAATTCCGCGCGGCGACCGCGGGGCGGACGCTGTCGGAGCGACTGCGCTACCGGGCGGCGCAGTGGTCGCACGGGCCGCGCTGGATGGTCAACGAACTCGACGGCACCGACGAGTGGTTCGGTTTCCGCGCGGTGCGCGATTTGCCGGGCGTGCCGCCGGAAATCCTGGTCGTCCCGCTGCCCGGCCACACGCGCGGTCACGTCGGGGTCGCCGTCGACACGGGGTCGGGCTGGCTGCTGCACGCCGGTGACGCGTTCTACGTCGCGAGCGAGATCGACCCGGCCGGGCCGAAGACGCCGCTGTTCTGGTGGTCGTTCGAACTGGGCTCGATCGTGCGCGGGGCTTATCTGGAGAACCGGCGGCGACTGGTGGAACTGGGCCGCGCCCACGGCAATGCGATCACCATCGTCAACTCGCACGACCCTGATCTGTTCGCCCGGGTCACCGGGAATTCTGTGCGGCCTGTCGGATAGCGCGAGGGCTACCGCGCGCATCCCGCGGAAGGAGGGTTTCCCGGTCTGGCGACTTCTCGGCAACCCGTGACCAGCGACGACGTAACCTGTGATGTAGGTCACGTTTACCCGGTGTGATGCGCCGCTCGCCCATTCGGCACAGTGGAGGGATGCGATACGGGTGTGCGAGTAGGAACGGATGGTTCGACGTAACGACGGATAGGTGCGCGGAGGGCGCCGGAGATGCCGGAGGGGTGATCCGGTGACCGCGGCGAAGAAGCCCGCGCCGCAACGCCGCGCGCGTCCCGACGATCCCGGCCCGGACCTGTTCGCCTACGGCACCCTGCAATTCGGTCCCGTGCTCGATGTGCTGCTGGGCCGCACGCCCGAGATGGATGTCGCGGTCGCGCGGGGCTGGCGGGTCGCGGCCCTGCCGCAGCGGCTCTACCCGGGGCTGGTGGCCGAACCCGGGCGAATGGCGGGCGGGCTGGTCCTGCGCGGGCTGACCGCGGCCGACTGGCGGACCATCGAAGCCTTCGAGGATCCGGAATACGATCTGCGCCCGATCGAGCTGATCGGTTACGAGCAACCCGTGCGGACCTTCGTCTGGTCGTCGGCGGTCACGGGCAACGACTGGCTGCCCGAAGTGTTCGTCTCCCACCACCTCGACCGCTACGTCGAGCGCACGGCCCAGTGGCGGCAGGAGCGCGCCTGAGCGTCGGTGGACGGCCATAGACCGCGAAGCAGGTGTGCGGCAGGTTCGTGACGACGGCTGTCGAAAAGGACCGCCCGGGACTGTCGTCCCGGGCGGTCCTTCTCGTATTCGATTGTCAGGCAAGCCGATCCACGATCGCCGGCCGTATCATGCCCGAGCGGCGATCTCCCGCAGTGCGTACGGTTCGATGGCGCCGCGCACCAGCGCGCGTTCGTCGACCGTCTCCGCATGGTAGGGCAGCTTCGGCAGCTTCTCGCACATCGCCGCGACCGGGTCGTCGATGCGCTCGGCGACACCGAACAGGAACGTCCACTCGTGCTCGTCGCTGCCGTAGGGCACCACGGTGGCGAACAGATCGGTGAACCGCTGCCACGAACGCTTCAGCGTCTCGTTGCGCCACATGGTCGGGCAACCGGCCTGAGCGGCCAGAACGCCGCCCTCGGCCAGCAGCGCCTTACATCGGGTGAGGAATTCCTCCTCGTAGAGGCGGTTGTGCTGGGCGTCCTCGACCCGCTCGTCGGGGAGGTCGATGACGATCACGTCGTAGCGCACACCGGCGGCTTCGGCCTCGGCCAGGAAGTCCCAGCCGTCGGCGTAGTGCATCCGGATCGCGCCGTCACCGCGGACCGCGGCCTCCAGATCGGCGGGAGTGTATCCGTAGGGCAGATGCCGGGCGCACAGCTCGACCTCCATCCGGTCGATATCGACATGGTCGACGCGGGTCGCGCCCGCGGCCACCGACATCTGGCTGGCCACGCCCTCCCCGGAACCGATGATGAGCACGTTGTCGAGCTTGGCCGCCAGCGCGTAGGCCGGGACCAGCATCGCCTCGTGATAGGTCAGCTGGGAGAACTCGGTGGACTGCCGGTCGTCGTCGGAGAACAGCGACACGCCCTGCGCCGTGCGCGCGATCACCATGTGCTGGAACGGAGTTCGCGCATCCACGATCACCTCCGACAGATCCCAGACGCGGGTCAGGCCGTCGCCGACCGGCTCGTGCACCCGGCGCGCGTGATGCCCGCGCTGCACGACCTCCATATGCACCGATTCCGGCTGCAGCGCTTCCTGCAGCAACTCGACCGCCTTGGTGGCGCCGGCGCCGATGCTGCCGCATGTGAACACGTCGACGAAGATGTCGCCGGATTCCGGATAGGTGTGGATCGACGCGTGCGATTCCGACAGCAGCGCCAGCACCGTCACGCCGTGGGGCTCGAACTTCTTGTGCACCACCTCGCAGATCGTCACTCCCGCGGCGAGCAACGATTGTCGAAGCGCTGTTTCGAGTCGTTCGAGATCGTCGCAGAGGGCTACGTCGACACCACCGAACTCGGCCAGCACGTGCCAGCCGGTGAATTCTGCCGTCATGGGCAAACTCACTCTCGCTCAGCGCCGATGACATGCACAGTCAAAGGCGGAAAACCGTTGAAGGACACCGACGAATAGCTCGCCGTATAAGCGCCGGTATCGAGGATCCGAACGGGATCACCGGCTCGCAGCGTGGTCGGCAGAAGGACTCGCGTGCGTTGATACAGTACATCGTCTCCGTCGCAGGTAGGGCCCGCGATCACCGCCTCGTCGACGGGGTCGCCGTCGCGGTCGGTGTCGATCCGGTAGGCGATGTACTCGTTCTCGGTCTCGGCCATACCGTTGTAGCGGCCGATGTCGAGATACACCCAGCGCCGCCCGTCCGGCGCGATGCGCACGTTCACGACCTCGGCGTGGATCACGCCGGCATTGCCCACCAGGGCACGGCCGGGTTCCACCACCAGGTCGGTGTGCTCGGGAAGGTGCCGCGTCGCCGACTCGGCGATCACGGCACTCAGTTCGGACAGCTCCGGCGCCGGGTCGGCGTACGAAATCGGCAGGCCCCCACCGATATTCACCGACGTCACCGGGATGTCCTTGACCGCCAGCGCCTCCGTGATGGCAGCGGCCTGCTCGATGCCGATCTGCCACGCCACCGGATCCAGTTGCTGGGACCCCACGTGGAAATAGGGGCCTGCCACCCGCAGGCCCAGGTCGCCGGCGCGCACCAGCAGCCGCACCGCCTCACCGGGCGCGCAGCCGAATTTGGTGCCGAACGGGGTCTGCGACTGCGGCGCGGAGGCGAGGAACCGGCACTCCACCTCCGAGCCCGGCGCGAGTTCGGCGATCCGCTCCAGGTCGTCCTCGGTGTCGAAGGCGAACCGGCGCACGCCCGCGGCGTAGGCGGCGGCGATGTGGGCGGCCTTCTTGATCGGATTGCCGTAGCAGAGCACTGCCGGGTCGACCCCCAGCGCCACACACATCTCGATCTCGCCGATGCTGGCGACGTCGAATTCGGCGCCCTCGGAATCGAGCAGCCGGATGATCTCCGGCATCGGAGATGCTTTGACAGCGAAGCGAATTCGTGCCGACGGGAAGGCCGCACGGAAAGCGTGGAAGTTGCCGCGCACCCGATCGAGGTCGATGACGAGACAGGGCGACTCGGGCGCGTTTGTACCGGTCAATCTAAGGGAACTCTCTTTCTTCTGGGCAGCCTCCCGCTGCAGGCAGCGAGCGAGAGAGTATCAGCGCGGGGGCACGGGAAACGAACCG
Source organism: Nocardia sp. 852002-20019_SCH5090214 (assembly GCF_001665865.1). Classification (NCBI taxonomy): domain Bacteria; kingdom Bacillati; phylum Actinomycetota; class Actinomycetes; order Mycobacteriales; family Nocardiaceae; genus Nocardia; species Nocardia sp. 852002-20019_SCH5090214. The sequence continues at coordinate 27,563 of NZ_LZMK01000293.1, forward strand.
GAACGAGGGTCGGCTTGATCACGCTCGGGTCAGCGCGGCCCGCACCGGGGGACGGCGGCCGGATCAGATCAGCGCGTCGGCACCGGGTTTTCGGCGGCGTACGAGCGTCGTGGCCGGATCGCGACGGAGGCCGAGAACGATCGTGCTCATCCCGCACGCACCGTCATCGCATCGAAGACCACCTCGCCGGCGGCATCGGATTCGGCCAGATCCACGACGGCCTCGAGCGCCCAGCCGTGATCACCGGCGGGGTCGTCGAGCACCTGGCGCACCCGCCAGAAACCCGGTTCGGTCTCCACGGCGAACAGCGCCGGGCCGCGGGCGTCCGGGCCGGTGCCGATCGCGCCGTACTCGTCGAAGTACGCGGCCAGATCGTTCGCCCAGTCCGGACCGTCGTCGAATTCGGCGAGTTCGTCCCAGCGCTGCCGGGCGGCCAGCTCGACCCGGCGAAACATGCTGTTGCGCACCATGACCCGGAACGCACGTTCGTTCGCGGTGATCGGCCGCACGGTGTCGGCGCCGAAGGCGAGTTGATCGTCGTCGGTCTCGGCGCCCGGATTGGTGAGTTGCTCCCATTCGTCGAGCAGACTCGAATCGACTTGGCGGACAAGCTCACCGAGCCATTCGGTGATGTCCTCGAGTTCCTCGGTGCGCGCGGATTCGGGGACGGTCCGGCGCAGCGCGCGATAGGCGTCGGCGAGGTAGCGCAGCACCAGACCCTCCGAGCGCGCCAGCTCGTACTGGGAGACCAGTTCGGCGAAAGTCAGTGAGCGCTCGATCATTTCGCGCACCACGGATTTGGGGGAGGGGCTGAATTCCGAGACCCACGGATGGCCGGCGCGATAGGTTTCGAAGGCCGGTTCGATCAACTCGGCCAGCGGTTTCGGCCAGGTGATCTCCTCGATCAGCTCCATGCGTTCGTCGTACTCGATGCCGTCGGCCTTCATTTCGGCGATCGCCGCACCCCGCGCCCGGTGCTGCTGGGCGAGCAGCAACTGGCGCGGATCCTCCAGTGTGGATTCGATGATCGACACCACATCCAGTGTGTAGCTGGGAGCGGAGTTGTCAAGCAGCTCCAGCGCTGCCAGCGCGAACGGCGACAGCGGCTGGTCGAGCGCGAAGTCGCGCTGCAGATCGACGGTGAGCCGCGCCCGACGACCGGTGGCGTCGGGTTCGTCGAGTTGCTGGACCACGCCCGCATCGCGCAGCGCACGGTAGAGCCGGATCGCTTTCAGGATGTGTTTGCGCTGCGCAGGCCGTGGTTCGTGATTGTCCTCGAGCAGATGGCGCATCGCGTCGAAACAGTTGCCCGGCCGGGCGATGACGTTGAGCAGCATCGAATTGGTGACACGGAAGCGAGACACCATCGGTTCCGGCTGCGCGGTGACGAGCCGGTCGAAGGTGTCCTCCGACCAGGACACGAAACCCTCCGGAGGTTTACGCCGCTGGATTTTGCGCAGCTTCTTCGGATCGTCGCCGGCCTTGGCGACCAGCCTGGCGTTCTCCACCTCGTGCTCGGGTGCCTGCACCACCACCGTGCCGACGGTGTCGTACCCGGCGCGCCCGGCCCGGCCCGCGATCTGATGGAATTCGCGCGCCTTCAAACGCCGCGTGCGCACCCCGTCGAATTTCGTCAATCCGGTGAGCAGCACCGTGCGGATCGGCACGTTGATGCCCACACCGAGGGTGTCGGTGCCGCAGACGACCTTCAGCAACCCGTCCTGGGCCAGCCGTTCCACCAGCCGCCGATACTTCGGCAACATCCCGGCGTGGTGCACGCCGATGCCGTGGCGGATCAGCCGCGACAGTGTCTTGCCGAATCCGGTCGCGAACCGGAATCCGCCCAGCGCCTGGGCGATTGCGTCCTTTTCCGCCTTGGACGCGAAATTCACACTCGTCAGCGCCTGAGCGCGCTCGAGTGCGGCGGCCTGGGTGAAGTGCACGACGTAGACCGGGGCCTGGCTGGTGGTCACCAGATCTTCCAGGGTCTCCGTGATGGGAGTGCGGACATAGGAGAACAGCAGCGGCACCGGGCGCTCGGAGCCGGTGACGACGGCGGTGGAGCGGCCGGTGCGGCGTTCCAGATCCCGGGCGAAATGGTCCACCTCACCCAAAGTGGCCGACATCAGCAGGAATTGGGCGCGCGGCAGTTCCAGCAGCGGCACTTGCCAGGCCCAGCCGCGATCGGGATCTGCGTAGAAATGGAATTCGTCCATCACCACCTGGCCGATATCGGCGTCCGCGCCTTCCCGCAGCGCGAGATTGGCGAGGATTTCGGCGGTGGCGCAGATGATGGGGGCGGTCGGATTCACCGCGGCGTCGCCGGTGACCATGCCGACCTTGTCGGCGCCGAACACCTCGCACAGCGCGAAGAACTTCTCGCTGACCAGCGCTTTGATCGGCGCGGTGTAGTAGCTGCGCTCACCGCGGTTCAGCGCGGCGAAGTGGGCGCCGACGGCGACCATCGATTTGCCGGAGCCGGTGGGGGTGGCGAGGATGACGTTCGCGCCGGTCATCAGCTCGAGCAGCGCCTCGTCCTGCGCCGGATACAGCGTCAGCCCCTGGGCGGAAGTCCATTCGGCGAAGGTTTCGTACAGCCAGTCGGCATCCACGTCGGGCACGGCACGGTCGGGAACCAGTTCGGACAGCTGCACGTGCGTCCACGTTACCGACGAACCGCCGCGGGTACCGCATCGCCCGGCGGCACGGCGGTGAACCGTGCGCGCCGGGCGATGTGGTGTGGGTCAGTCCCGGGGGTCGTCGCCGTCGCCGAATTCGGTCTGCTCGGCGAGGAAGCGCTCGAACTCCGCGCCCAGTTCCTCGCCCGTCGGCAGGTCGGCCTCGCCGGCGAGCAGGCTGGAGCGGCGCTCTTGGGCGGTGACGAAGCTGTCGTACTGGCGCTCGAGCGCCTGTACCACCGTCTCCACCTCGGCATTTCCGGCGATGTGCTCGTTGACCTGTTCGCGCACGCGGGCCGCTGCCTCGCCCAGTGCGGCCAGCGGAAGTTCCAGCCCGGCGTTGTCGGCGACGTTCTCCAGCAGTGTCTGCGCGGCTTCCGGGTACGCGGTCTGCGCCAGGTAGTGCGGGACGTGCACCGAGAATCCGATGGATTCGTGGCCGTGCTGTCCCATGCGGTACTCCAGCAGCGACGACGCGCTACCGGGAACCTGCAGTTCTCCGGGCCAGCGCTGATGCTCACCGATCAGATCGCGGTCGCTGGCGTGTGCGGTGACACCCAGCGGCCGGGTGTGTGGAATCGCCATCGGGATCGCGCTCAGGCCGATGCTGCGACGCACGCCGAGCTGTTCGGCCAGCAGGCGCACCGCCGTCACGAACTTTTCCCAGCGCAGGTCGGGTTCGATGCCCGACAGCAGCAGGAAGGGGGTGCCGGCGGTATCGCGCAGCGCCCACAGGTTCAGTTCCGGATCGGCGTAGTCCGAGAAGTGGTCGGTCTTGAACGTCATCAACGGCCGCCGCGAGCGATAGTCGAGCAATTCGTCGACGTCGAACGAGGCGACGAGCTCCGATTCGAGGCTTTCGCGCAGATGGGTCGTTGCCAGCCGTACCGCGTGACCCGCGTCGGTGAAACCTTCCAGGCCGTGCACCAGCACCGGACCCTCGCCGTCGGCCGAGGACAGCTGCGGAGCGGGGAACTCCAGCTCGTACATACTGCTCATTTGCCAAACTCCCTGGTCAAGCCCTGTCCGCCTCAGTCGTTTTCAGTGGTGGCCCGGTGCCGGATCTCGCCACCTCTCCACCGTCCAGGGTACGCGCGCGGGGGTCGCGTACCGGTCGGCGTGCGGGTGGTGACATCCGACGGAAACCGCCGGTCCACCGGGGGATGTAACCCTGCAGAGTAGCGGTCGCGGAGCGCACCCGGCGGAGGTAGGCCACGCTCTGCCCTACCGGAGAAGACAACTCCGGATCGGCGGGCCGTATTCCCGCGGGGTCGGCGTGGCAGATCCGCGGGGGCGGCGGTATCGGCCATAGTGGGGGAGTGAGCGTCCCGGATCCGCCGGCCTCGCGGAGGCGCCGCGGGTTCGGCCGCACCGTCGGGTACGCGGCATTGAGTTGTCTGCTCGCCGCGTGCGGTTCCACGGTGTCCGGGCATCCGGCCGCGATGCGCCAGAGTGTGGTCACCCGGCATATCGACGGTGATCTGACGGCGATGCTGCCCGGCCAGGACCGATTCCCGACGGGCTATACGACCGTCGTCGCCTCCGGTGATCGCGCCGCGGCGGCGGCCGCGGACCTCACCGCGATTCCGCCGGGGGCACAAATCGACCCGCCGGACTGCGCACCCGATCCGCCCGATCCCGGCCGGATCGCCGTCGTGGTCGGCACGGACGACCGGACGCGAGCCACGATCACCGTCGTGCTCAGCCGTACGAACGAGCCGTTGTCCCGTCTGGGGGATCAGCTTTCGCGCTGCGCCACGGTGCACGCCCGGCACGCGGCGATCGATCGCACGATCACCACGCGGCTGCTGCCGCCTCCGCCGGTCGATGCCGACGACTCTCTGGCCTTCGGCCGGACGGTGACCGGCGCGCCGCCCGGCAGCTCCGCCGATCCGGCCTTGCGCACACTGCTCGCGCAGGTCGGTGACATCCGAATCGAAACCACGGCAATGACTTTCGGTGCCGACGCACCGGATACGACCGGCCTGGACCAGGTCTTCACGGCCGCGGTCGCCAAGGTCCGCACCCGCTGAACACCTCGGGCGGATGTGCTCTCCCCGGCGCAACCGTAACAGCAGGCACCGACATCTCCGCCTGGTTCCACCGCGTGTCGCCGCCGCGATCCCCAGGTCTCGAGGGGCTCCCCAGACGAAATGAAAGCCCAGCTCAGCCACGCGGGCCGGCGGTGACGCCCGGGCAGTGTGAATGTCATGACCACACACACCGACCCCAGCCGGCCCAGCACCGACCGCCCCGATGCCGTGCGGACGCCCTCGCCCTCGAACACTGCGTCGCATCCCGACGCGGCCTCGCCGGAGGCGGACACGATACGAGTCGTGACCGGACCCGGCACCCCGCCGCTGCCCGAGTCGACGGCGCAGGCGGGCGTGCCGGGCCGAGAGGGCTGCTCGACGACCGCGGGTCATGCGCGGAAGGCAGGCCACGGCGGGTCGGAGGGCACCTCGGCCGCCGCGGGTCATGCGCGGAAGGTCATGGACGCCTCGGGGGCCACGAAGGCCGCGGAGGACGAAGCCGCTACCGATAGTGAGCGCGACGCGGCGTCGCCGCCTTTCTCACCGCGCATCGCCCCACACGCCCACCGGATCTGGCGCTCGCAGGACGGAGTCACCCGCACGACGGGCGGGAGGACGGGCGGGTCGACCGCCGAGACGGCACCAGTTCCGTTGTACTGCAACACTGTTCGCGGGAGCGCACGTGTGGACGCCCCGCGAGACGCGTGTGCCGGCACCCGATGCGCGGCCGTGCGCGAATGCGCCGGCGCCGGAGACGGCTGTGGCGACTCGAGGGAGCCGAAGCGGCGTTGGCGGTGTGAGGCCGACCAGGTGTTGCGGCCGCGTGCGGATATCTGCGGAAGCGACAGCGGTGACGAGGAATACGGTGCTGTGCACAACGCGGACGACATGGTGGACGCCGGTGGTGATACGGCGAAACCGTTGCCGTCACAGGGTGATACGCCGCCGGAACCGGCGGGGAGCGTGGCGGACACGCCTCTCGCCGGACCGGGTTCGACACCGCCCGGCGGGGATGGGCACGACGGTGAGGCCGAACCGGGTTTGTCCGGCCGGGGCGACGGTGGGACGTCCGGGAACCTGGCCCAAGACGCGATGGAACAGCACACGCGAGCAGAAGGCGTCGAACAGCTGTGGACGGCGACGGCGCTGACCATGAACGAACCGGCGGAGTTCATCGCGGCCGTGCCCGCGCTGCTGGGATTTCGACCGCAGCGCTCGCTGGTGGCCTGTCTGCTGCTGCGGTCGCAGAAGTACCCGGGGGCGGTCTATCTCGGAGCGGTGGCCCGCCACGATCTCGACGTAGCGGGGTGCGGGGCCTGGGTGCGACTGGCCGGCCAGCTGGCCGCCCTCTGTGGTCAGGAGCAGGCCGTCGGTGTGGTGACGCTGATCGTCGACGATCGTGCTACGGCACCGCGGGCGGGGCGGGCCGGGCGGCGCGCGGCCCGGCATCGCGACTTGGTGCGGGTGCTCGACGGCGCGCTGCGGAGCCAGGACGTACTCCTCGCCGAAGCATGGGCCGTGGGCGAGATCACCCCGGGTGCCGACTGGTGGAGTGTGCTCGATCCGGACAGTGCCGGGACACAAGCGGATCCGGCGGCCTCGCCGGTCGCGCTCGCCCAGGTGCTCGACGGCCGTCCCATCCGCGGCTCGCGCACCGAGCTCACGGCCGCGGTGGCAGAGGATATGCCGCTGCGTGTCGAGATCGACGCGGTGATCGGCAGCGCCGCGGAGGCCGCCAGGCTGCGGTTCCGGCGCGCACTGCGTGCCGGCGAGCCACGCTCCTACAGCCGCGCGGCCCTGGACATGGTGCTGTGGCAGATCAGCACCGTCGAATCGGGCGACGAACTCGACCCACGCGAACTCGCGGATCTGGCCGTCGCCGTGCGCGACACCGCGGTGCGCGATTCCCTGTTCGCGGTGGCGCTGGGTGCCCATGCCGCCGCGGCCGAAGCGCTGTGGTCCCGTGCCTGCCGCGGCCTCACCGGCCCCGACCGCGCCGAACTGGCCACCCTGTTCGGCTACAGCGCCTACACCCGCGGCGACGGACCGCTGGCGGGTGTGGCGTTCGAGGCGGCACTGCAGGCCGATCCGGCGCATCGCATCGCACGACTGCTGGATGCGGCGCTACGCACCGGCATGCGCCCCGGTGATGTGCGCAAACTCGCCGTCAGCGGCCGCGATATCGCCGCCGGGCTGGGTGTCGACCTGGCCGTCGCCGACCTCGGCGAACCGCCCACCGACGCGGAGTCGCGGTGACACCCGCCCGGTCACGGTCGCGGGGACCGCGCGTATCAGCGAGCGCTGTGCGCGCGGTCGCCGAGCGAGGTGAGGAAATCCCACGCGTCGGAGACGATTTCGTCGAGATCGTTGTGTTCGGGCTGCCAGCCGAGTTCGTCGATCGCCTTCGCGCTCGAGGCGATCAGCACCGCCGGATCACCGGCGCGCCGCGGCGCGTCCACCGCCGGAATGGGCCGGCCGACCACACGCTCACAGGCCGAGATCACTTCGCGCACCGAGAAACCCGTACCGCTGCCGAGGTTGAAGATGCGATGTTCGCCCGGCCGCGACTGCGCCAGCGCCAGCACATGGGCGCGGGCGAGGTCACGAATGTGGATGTAGTCGCGCACCGCGGTGCCGTCCGGCGTCGGGTAGTCGGTGCCGAAGACCGAAATCGAATCCCGATGCCCCAGAGCCGTTTGCAGGATCAGCGGGATGAGATGGGTTTCCACCACACGGTTCTCACCGAGCCCGCCGTAGGCGCCGGCGACGTTGAAATACCGCAGGCTCGTCGCGGCCAGACCGTGGGCGACGGCGTAGGAGGTGATCGCGTGGTCGATCGCGAGTTTCGACGCCCCGTAGGGATTGGTCGGCCGGGTCGGGGCGGACTCGAGAATCGGAACCTGTTCCGGCTCACCGTAGACCGCCGCGGTCGAGGAGAACACCAGCCGCGGGGTCTGCGTGCGGCGGATCGCCTCCAGCAGCGCCAGCGTCTTCACCACATTGCCGTACCAGTACTTCTCGGGCTGCTGCACCGATTCGCCGACCAGCGACTGTGCCGCGAAATGCAGGACGCCGTCGAAGGATTCGGATTCGATCAGTTCGACGCCGGTGGTCGCGATATCTCCGTCGACGAATTTCGCCCCGGCAGGCACACCCTCGGCGTTGCCGGTGGACAGATCGTCGACCACCACGACCTCGTGGCCGTCCTGAACCAGTACCTGGGCGCATACTCCGCCGACATATCCGGCACCGCCGGTTACCAGGAGTTTCATTCGTCAGGCCAGCCTGACCTGGACCGCGTGGGCCATCTCGTCGGACAGTTCGAAACCGACGTGCCCGGGCACCGAGATGATCACCACACCCGGCTTGGTCTCCACGGTCACGCGGGCGTCGGGGACCACCCCCGCCTCCCGCAGCTGACCGATCACATCCGGATCGGCCTGGATATGTTCCGACAACCGCCGCACGACGACCGCCGACACCTGTCCGGGCGGCAGATCGGAGAGCCGGACCAGCGTCTCCTCACCGGAATGGATGGAGTTGACGCCGAGTTCGTCCAGGCCGGGGATGGGGTTGCCGTACGGGGAGGTGGTGGGATGGTTGAGCACCTCGAGCAGACGCATTTCCACCTCCTCGCTCATCACGTGCTCCCAGCGGCAGGCTTCGGCGTGCACGTTCTGCCAGTCCAGCCCGATCACGTCGACCAGCAATCGTTCGGCCAGCCGGTGCTTGCGCATGACCGCCACGGCCATCGCACGGCCCTTGTCGGTGAGTTCGAGGTGCCGGTCGCCGGCGACCATCAGCAGACCGTCGCGCTCCATCCGCGCGACCGTCTGACTCACCGTCGGGCCGCTCTGCTCGAGGCGCTCGGCGATACGCGCCCGCAACGGCACCACGCCCTCCTCCTCGAGGTCGTAGATGGTACGGAGATACATCTCCGTGGTGTCGACCAGATCCTTCACCTGTTACCCCTTCGTCGGCACGAATTCTACCCACGCCCGGCTGCGCAATCGGCCTCAGCATATTTCGCACGTCCTGCACGAACTCCGCCGATACCTGCGCGCGCGACCGGATGCGCGCGGGCGACAGGCGCGCCCGGTGTCGTCTTGCATTTCTACTGCATGACAACGACAACTCGGGTGGTCTGCTTCCCGTGTCCCCGACCGTGCGAGCAACGCCACGGCGACGGGCCGCGGTGGGCTAGCGTGACGGTATGGCAGACGACGCCGCCGTGGTGTGGACCGACCGCTTCCTGGACTACACCTGGACCCCGGAGCACCCGATGAAACCGGCCCGGCTCCGATTCACGATGGCACTCGCGCGCAGTCTCGGATTGCTCGACGGCATCGAAACCCTCGCGCCCGGCCCGGCCGGCGACGGTGAGCTGCTGCGCATCCACACCGCCGCCTATCTCGACGCGGTGCGTCACGCCGTTCCCGCACCGCCGGGCACCACGCCGCCGGCCGCGCCCCCGCACGGGCTGGGGTCGATGGACAATCCCGTCTTCCCTCATATGCACGAGGCGGCCTCGGTGATCGTCGGCGGAACCCTTGCCGCCGCCCGGGAAATCGCGGCCGGCCGCACCCGGCGGGCGGTGAGCATCGGGGGTGGTATGCATCACGCGATGCCCGACGCGGCATCGGGGTTCTGCGTCTACAACGATGTGGCGGTGGCCATTTCGTGGCTGCTGGACAACGGATTCGACCGCATCGCCTACGTCGACGTCGACGTGCACCACGGCGACGGCGTGCAGCGCGCCTTCTACGACGACCCTCGCGTGCTGACAATTTCGCTGCATCAGCATCCGGCGACGCTGTGGCCCAACACGGGCTGGCCCGAGGAGATCGGCGCGGGCCCGGCCGAAGGCACCGCGATCAACCTGGCCGTCCTGCCCGGCACCCGGGATGCGCAGTGGCTGCGCGGATTTCACGCCGTGGTGCCCGGAGCGCTGACCGCGTTCCGGCCGCAGCTGGTGGTCAGTCAGTGCGGAGTCGACAGCCATCGCGAAGACCCCCTCGCCGACCTCGAACTCACCGTCGACGGCCAGCGCGCGGCGTTTCGCGCCATGCGTGAACTCGCGGACCGTTATGCCGAAGGGCGCTGGCTGGCCGTGGGCGGCGGCGGTTACGGGGTCGTCCGGGTGGTGCCGCGAGCGTGGACCCATCTGCTGGCGATAGCGCTGGATCGCGAGATCGATCCTGGGACCGTCATCCCCGAGGAGTGGCGTGAGCTGGTGCGCGCCTATGCCCCGACCGTGCCGGCGCCGGTCACGATGGGCGACGGTGGCGACACCGCGTTCACCCCGTGGGAGGGGCCGGGCGGTGTGCTCGACACCGGCGACGCCCGTATCGACCGCGTGCAGCGCGCGATCGACACCTCGGTGCTCGCCACCCGCCGCGCGACCTACGGATTGCTGGGCCTGGACCCGGAGGACCCCCGTGACTGAATCATCCGCCACCACACCGGACGCCGAGAACACTCCCGCCGATCCGCCGCCGCCTCCGCAGCATTGGTTCGCCGACGTGCTCGCCGCCGACGGCGGTGTGGTCCGGCTGCGCCCGATCACCCCCGCCGATGCGGAGCCGATGCAGGCCTTCCACGCGGCGTTGTCCGATCGCACCCGCTATCTGCGTTATTTCGGTCCCTATCCGCGGATGACACCGAAGGATCTGTACCGCACCACCCACGTGGACTACCACAATCGGGTGGGGCTGGTCGTCGAGCTGGGGTCGGTGATCATCGCGGTCGGCCGCTACGAACTGCTCACCGATCGCGAAGGCCCCCGCGCGGCCGAGGTGGCGTTCGTCGTCGCCGACGAGCATCAGGGCCGCGGGCTGGGGTCGATTCTGCTCGAGCATCTGGCCGGTGCGGCCGCCGAGAACGACATCGAGACCTTCGTCGCCGAGGTGCTCGCCGAGAACCACACCATGGTCACGGTTTTCCGGGAGGCCGGATACCAGGTGCAGCGCAGTCGCGACGGGTCGGTGTTGCACCTCGAATTCGCCATCGACCCCACCGAAGCGCTGCTGTCGGTGCGGGATTCGCGGGAGCGGGCCTCGGAGGCGCGCAGTGTCGGCAATCTGCTGGCCCCGCGGTCGATCGCGGTCATCGGCGCCACCCCGGCGGCGAGCCGGGTCGGCGGGGCGGTGCTGGCGAATCTGCTGTCCGGCGTGTTCCAGGGCCCGGTGTACCCGGTGAATCCGAACCGGAACTCCGTCCGCGGTGTGCGCGCCTACCCGACCGTGCACGACATCCCCGACGAACTGGATCTGGCGGTGGTCGCCGTACCGGCCGAGGAGATCAAATCCGTCCTCGACGACTGTATGGCCAAGGGGGTCAAAGGCCTGGTCGTGCTGACCGCCGGATTCTCCGAAACCGGGCCGGCCGGCTATCACGCCGAACGCGATCTGGTCGATGCCGCGCGCGGCCACGGCATGCGAGTGGTGGGCCCGAGTGCGCTCGGTATCGCCAACACCGATCCGGCGGTCTCGCTGAACGCGACGCTGGCGCCGGTCCTGCCGGGTCGCGGCCGAGTCGGATTCTTCTGCCAGTCCGGGCCGCTGGGTGCGGCCATCCTGGGTGAGGCGGCCGCGCGCAAGCTCGGCCTGTCGACCTTCGTCTCGGCGGGCAATCGCGCCGATGTATCCGGCAACGACCTGCTGCAGTACTGGGACACCGATCCCGACACCGACGTCGTACTGCTGTATCTGGAGACGTTCGGCAATCCGCGCAAGTTCTCCCGCATCGCGCGCCGGGTGGCCCGCACCAAGCCGGTGGTGGCGGTGAGTAGCGGCCGCAACGCCGCCAACGTGCCGGTCAGCGGTCTGGAACGGTCGGTGGAACGCGATCTGTTCGCTCAGGCCGGAATCGTGCAGGTCGATACGATCGCCGAACTGTTCGACTGCGCCATGCTGCTGGCGTATCAGCCGCTGCCCGGCGGTCCGCGGCTCGCGGTGATCGGCAACAGCGCGGCTCTGGGCTGGTTGGCGGTGGATGCGGCGCGCGGGGAGGGACTGGAGGTGGGGGAGCCGACCGATCTGGGGCCGCAGGCCGAACCCGCCGACTACCTGACCGCCGTCGCGAGTGCGATGGATTCCGCCGAGGTCGACGCCGTCATCGTCATCTTCGCGCCGCCGGTACCGGCGGCGGTCACCGCCTTCGCCGAGGCGATCCGGGCCGGCGCGCAGGATGCGGTCAAACCCGTGCTCACCACGTTCGTCGCCGATCACGGAATGCCGAACCTGCTCACCGTGCGCGGTGCCGGCGGCATCGTCGACCGCGGTTCCATTCCGTCCTACCCGGATCCGGAACGCGCGGCGCGGGCGCTGGCCCGGGTGCGGCGGTACGCGGCGTGGCGGACGCGTCCGGCCTCCCTGGTGGTACGGCCGGACGGTCTCGAGGTCGTGCGGGCGCGAGAGCTGGTGGAGCAGTGGATGTCTCGCAGTCCCGACGGGGAGTGGCTCGGTGACCTGGAGGCCGCGGAACTGCTCGCCTGCTACGGCATTCGCGTGGTGGAATTCCGGGAAGCCCACGACCCCGAGGCCGCGGTCGCGGCGGCCGCGGAATTGGGATATCCCGTCGCCGCCAAGGCCACCGGCGAAATGTGGCGCAGCCGGCCCGATTTCACCGGTGTCCGCCTCGATCTGTGGCGCGACACCGCGGTCCGGCGTGCTTATACCGATCTGGCGGAGCTGACCGGCAACGCGGTCGTCCACATTCAGAAGATGGCGACCAAGGGGGTGGGGTGCGTGCTGCGGGTCCAGGACGATCCCTCGTTCGGATCCGTCATCGGATTCGGCCTCTCGGGAACCATCATCGACCTGCTCGGCGACCGCGCCTATCGGGCGCTGCCGCTGACCGAGGCCGAGGCGGTGGAACTGATCGACGCGCCGCGCGCCGCCCCGCTGCTCGACGGGCAGGCCGGATCGGGTCGCACGATCGGCGAACCGGTGGACAAGAAGGCGTTGGCCGCACTGGCACAACGCATTTCGGCGCTGTGCGACGATCTGCCGGAGGTGCGGGAATTGTCGGTGGAACCGGTGCTGGCCTCACCGGAGGGCGCCGCGATCCTGTACGCGCGGGTGCGGATCGGGCCGGAGCCGAGCCGCTTCGACAACGGGCCGCGCCGCCTGGTGTGAGCCGTCGCGTGCCCGGTCCGCCATACCGCCGTGACCAGCGCCACCGCGGCCGGTCGGGCGACATGGTCGATACTGGCCGTATGCGCGAAGATCAGATCGAGAGCGCTACGGCGCCCCTGCGGGACGATATTCGGTTTCTCGGCGCGATCCTGGGCGAGACCATTCACGACCACGAAGGCCCCGAGGTGTTCGACCTCGTCGAACGGGTGCGGGTCGAGGCCTTCAGGGTGCGGCGGTCGGAAGTGGAACGCAGCGCGGTCGCGGAGATGCTGCGCGATACCGAGTTGCGGGTGGCGATCCCGCTGATCCGGGCGTTCAGCCATTTCCTGCTGCTGGCGAATCTCGCCGAGGACCTGCAACGCGACCGCCGCCGCGCGGTCCACGTCGCCGCCGGTGAGCCACCGCAGGAATCCAGCCTGGCCGCGACCTATCGGGCTCTCGACCACGCCCGCGTCGACGGCGCGGTCGCCGCGGAGGTGCTCGACGACGCGCTGGTCTCGCCGGTGATCACCGCTCATCCCACCGAAACGCGGCGCCGTACCGTCTTCGACGTCCAGGCCCGCATCACCGAACTGATGCGGCGGCGGGCGCGCTATCGCGAGGACGAACCCGAATACGCGGCGATCGACCACGACATCCGCCGCCAGATCCTCACCCTGTGGCGCACCGCGCTGATCCGCCTCGCGCGGTTGCGGATCTCCGACGAGATCGAGGTCGGATTGCGCTACTACGACCTCACCCTGCTCGAGGTGATTCCGCGCATCAACGCCGGGGTGCGCGAGGCGCTGCGGGCGCGGTGGCCCGGATACGATCTGCTCGCCCGGCCGATCCTGCGGCCCGGTTCCTGGATCGGCGGCGACCGCGACGGCAACCCGAACGTGACGGGCGAGGTGGTGGAACGCGCCACCCGCCGGGCCGCCACGGTGATCTTCGGCCACTATCTGAAAGAGCTTGTCGCGCTGGAGAAGTCGCTGTCGCAGTCGATTCGGCTGGTCGCGATCACCCCGGAGCTGGCCCGGCTGGCCGATGCCGCGGGCGACGATTCACCGCAGCGCGCCGACGAACCGTACCGTCGCGCGATCCGCGGCATCCGGCTTCGGGTGGCCGCGACCGCGCAGCGCGCCCTCGGCTCGGCGGCCGAATTCCCCTCGGTGCTCGAACTGCCGGGTGAGCAGCTCGCCCGCGTCGCTCCGTACGAGGGGCCGGCGCAGCTGCTGGACGAGCTGAACACCATCGACGCCTCCATGCGCGAATCCGGTGACGGCCTGCTGGCCGACGACCGCTTGGCCGCACTGCGCGGAGCGGTGGAGACGTTCGGATTCCACCTGCAGGGCTTGGACATGCGCCAGAACTCGGAGGTGCACGAGCAGGTCGTGGCCGAACTGCTGGCGTGGCCGGGAGTGCACCCGGATTACGGCAGCCTCTCCGAACCGGAGCGTGTCGAGCTGCTGGCACAGGAATTGAGTACGCGCCGCCCGCTGCTGGGCCCGCACGCCCGGCTCAGCGAACTCGCCACCAAGGAATTGGGTGTGGTTCGTGCGGCCCGGGCCGCGATCGACGCGCTGGGGCCCGATACCGTGCCCAACTACATCATCAGTATGTGCACCTCGGTCAGCGACATGCTCGAGGCGGCGCTGCTGTTGAAAGAGGCGGGAATTCTCGACCCCGGCGACGAACAGACTCCACCCCACTCCCCGGTCGGGGTGGTTCCGCTGTTCGAGACGATCGACGATCTGCGCGGTGGTGCGGCGACTTTGGCCGCGGCACTGGAGGTTCCGGCGTACCGCCGGCTGGTCGCCGCCCGCGCGATGGCGCAGGAGGTGATGCTCGGCTATTCCGACTCCAACAAGGACGGCGGATATCTAGCGGCGAACTGGGCGTTGTACCGCGCCGAACTGGATCTGGTGGAAACCGCGCGCAAGACCGGAATCCGGTTGCGGCTGTTCCACGGCCGGGGCGGGACTGTCGGCCGCGGCGGCGGCCGCAGCTACGACGCGATCCTCGCCCAGCCGGTGGGCGCGGTGCGTGGTTCGCTGCGCCTGACCGAACAGGGTGAGGTGATCTCCACCAAGTACGCCGAATCCGGTTCGGCCCACCGCAATCTGGAATCGCTGGTCGCCGGAACGCTGGAATCGTCACTGCTGGATGTCGAGGGGTTGGGGTCCGGCGCCGAGGCGGCCTACGAAGTCTTCGAGGAGCTCGCGGACGCGGCGCGCGAGGTCTACGCGCGGCTGGTGCACCGGACGCCCGGCTTCGTCGACTACTTCCGGGCTTCCACGCCGATCGCGGAGGTCGCCGACCTCAATCTCGGCAGCCGGCCGGCCTCGCGCAAGCCCACCAATTCGGTGTCGGACCTGCGGGCCATTCCCTGGGTGATGGCGTGGAGCCAGTCGCGGGTGATGCTGCCGGGCTGGTACGGCACCGGCAGCGCCATCCAGGAGTGGGCCGGTACGGATTCCGAGCGCTGGGATACCCTGCGCGATCTGTATCGGCGGTGGCCGTTCTTCCGCACCGTGATGTCCAATCTGGCGCAGGTGATGGCCAAGGCGGATATGGATATCGGCGCCAGCTACGCGGAACTGGTCGAGGATGCGACGTTGCGCGCCACCATCTTCGGCATGATCCGCGACGAGTTCGACCGCACCGTGCAGGTGCACGCGGCGATCACCGGCAGCGATCAGTTGCTCTCGGACAATCCCGCGCTGGCCGAATCCATTCGTAATCGCTTCCCGTATCTGGAACCGCTGAACCAGATGCAGGTGGATCTGCTGCGGCGCAGGCGCGCCGGGGACGAATCGGAATTGGTCGAGCGCGGCATCCTGCTCACCATGAACGGCCTGGCCACCGCCCTGCGCAATTCGGGATAGCCGGCCGATTCGCCCGCGGCCGCAAGGGGATTCGCACACAGAGTCAGGGCGGATCGATACAGCACGCCGGCCGACGGATGTGCCCCGGAGGGGGAAAGGGCACACCGGCGTCGGCCGGCGCAGCGGAGGTGACCACGCTATCCGGTCACCGGGATGGTGCTGGGCCGGATTCCGGGCGGCCCAGCGTCTGTGTGACCTAGCTGGCGTAGGCACGCAGGCGGTCCGCCCGCTCACCCTTGCGGAGCTTGGCCATGACTTCGCGCTCGATCTGGCGCACGCGCTCACGCGAGAGACCGAACAGTTTGCCGATCTGGTCGAGAGTGCGCGGCTGGCCGTCGTCGAGGCCGAAGCGCAGCCGGATGACCTGCTGTTCGCGCTCGTCCAGGGTGGCCAGCACACTGCGCACGTCGCGGTGCATGAGCCCGGCGATGACGGCGCTCTCCGCGGAGGTCGCCTCCGAATCCTCGATGAAGTCGCCCAGCGGGGCTTCCTCGTCGTTGCCGACCGGCATGTCCAGGCTCACCGGGTCGCGGCTGTGGTCGAGCAGATCGGCGATCTTCTCCACCGGAATACCCGACTCGGCCGACAGTTCCTCGTCACTGGCCTCGCGGCCGAGCTGCTGATGCAGTTCCCGCTTGATCCGGGCGAGCTTGTTGACCTGTTCCACCAGATGCACGGGGAGGCGGATGGTGCGGCTCTGATCGGCCATACCGCGGGTGATGGCCTGACGGATCCACCAGGTGGCGTAGGTGGAGAACTTGAATCCCTTGGCGTAGTCGAACTTCTCCATCGCGCGGATCAGTCCCAGGTTGCCTTCCTGGATCAGGTCCAGCAGCGGCATGCCGCGGCCGGTGTAGCGCTTGGCCAGCGATACGACCAGGCGGAGGTTGGCCTCCAGCAGATGCTGGCGGGCGGCCTGGCCGTCGCGGACCAGGATCGCCAGATCCCGCTTGCGGGTCGCCGAGAGCCGCTTGCCGGTCTCCAACAGGTGTTGGGCATAGAGGCCCGCCTCGATGCGCTTGGCCAATTCGACCTCGTCGGCGGCCGTGAGCAGCGCGGTCTTACCGATCCCGTTCAGGTACACGCGTACCAGGTCGGCTGCGGGGCTCTGGGCGTCGAGGTCCGAATCGATGGCGCGCACTCCAGTGGTGGCGGGGCTTGTCATGACTTGCCTCCTGTCGGTGGTGTCTCACTCCGAACAACGGACCCGACACTGGGAAAGTTCCCCGCCTTGGCGCCGATAAACCGTGCTGAGCTGCGGCTTTCACATCCTCCGTCTGAGAAGTTCTTAAGAAGGGAACTCCGGGAACAGGGGGGAGGACGCGGGCGCGCGCCCGGCGTCGGTTGCGGTCGAGTCGAGTTCTTCCGGTGTGATCAGTCCGTGCCGGACCAGTCCGGTGACCGCCGACAACGCGTCGGCTCGGAATTGCGGTGTGGCGGTGTCGCCGGTGTGGCCGATCGCGAGCAATTCGACCAGTTCTTCCAACGGCAGTCCGCCGGGCCGCATTCCCGCGAGCAGAGCCGCCAGAGTGTCGTCGATCTCGTGCTGCCAGCGGGGACCGTCACCCCGATGCAGCCGGACCACGCGCTCCTGCCAGCCCTCGGCGCCCGGCAGCAGGACGCGTTCGAGCGCCGTCGCGGCGTCGACGGTGAATCGCGCACGCCAGGCGACATCGTTGTCCGCCAGGACCGTGCGCAGCCACGCCGAGCGGCGGAAGTAGGCCGGTGCCTCCGCGCCGAGCGGGCCGTCGAAACCATGGGTGAGATCCTCGGCGAGCACTTCGGTCGGCCCGTCGATCGCGCGCAGATAGACGAAGCCGAAACCGATACCCTCCACCTTCGCCGCATCGAAGGCGGCCAGCCACTGTTCGGCCCGCTGCTGGGCCTCGGGATCGCGCGGATCGAGGCCGGCATCGCGCAGCCACGTGCCGACATACAGCGCCGGATCGGCCACATCGCGCTGCACGATCCAGGCGTCGACCCCGTGGTCGGGCAGCCAGCTCGCCACCCGGGTCCGCCAGTCGGCACCGCCGGCGTGCACCCAGGAGGCGAGCATCGCCGCGGTGCCGCCCGGATTCAGCATCCCGGGCGCCTGGGAGACGACCAGTTCGCTGGCGCCGTCCAGGGCCAGCCCCGAATCGCGGTAGGTGTGCTCGATCCGGGCCGGCCCGACCACGAACGGAGGATTGGCCACCACCTGATCGAAGCGGCGCCCGGCCACCGGCTCGAACCACGAGCCTTCGGCGAATTCGATCTCCAGGTCGTTGAGCGCGGCGGTCGCCTCGGCCAGCCACAGCGCCCGGCTGCTGACATCGGTGCCGGTCACCGTCTTCGCATAGCCCGCGGCGTGCACCGCCTGCACACCGCAGCCGGTGCCGAGATCCAGGACCGATCCGACGGGTTCGGTCGGTGTGGCGCGCAGCAGCGACAGCGACGCTTGTCCCACGCCCAGGACGTGGTCGGCGCTGAGTGTGCGGCGCCGCATCGAGTCGTCGAGATCCGACAGCACCCAGCGGGTGCCCGATCCCAGGTCCAGTGGGCGCAGGTCCAGCTCGGCGCGGATAGAGTCACCGTCGCGCTCGAGCAGACCGGCGGCGACGGCTCGGTCGAGGTCGAGCGGCGCGAAGGCCGCGGCCACCTCCCGTTCGGGCAGGGCGTCACCGAGCAGCAGCAGCCGGATCAGCGTGCCGAGTTCACCGGCCTCGCGCGCGGCCCGGCGCACCGGTACCGGTTCGGAGCGCCCCAGAGCGGTGTGGGCGTCGGCGCCGATGGCCTCGAGCACGGTGTCGGCGTCGTAGCGGACCCGGGTCAGCGCGGTGCGCAGCGCGGGTGCGAGGGCGGTGAGCAGGGAGGCGGTGGTCCGGTCGGCAGGCACACGAGAACTCTGCCACCTGATACGGGGTGCCGTACTCGCCGGGTCCGGGCAGGTCGCCCGCGTCGTTCAGCCGTCGATGGACCGATGCTGTCCCGATTCGAGCGCTTTCGCCGCCCGGCGCTCGTCCCAGCGGCTGGGCTCGTCCTTGCTGCGCGGCGGCCGGTCGTTCGCGATGAGGACGGCGATCCAGGGCAGCGGGATGGAGACGCCGATGATGGCCAGGGAGATCAGCGCGTTGCTCCACAGGCCGTAGGCCGCCGCCGCCAGCACCAGGCAGGGAATGCGGAAGCCCATCAGGATCATGTAGCGCTTGACGCGGGCGCGGTGCTGCTGCTCCAGGGAGGGCGCGGCCTCGGTGATCAACACCGGATGCTTGTCCTCCCCGGGGAAATATCCGGTCGAGGCGCGGGTGGGCCGGGGGATCGAACCGGGAGGCCGGCGCTCGAACGTCGCGCCCGATGGCCGCGGATCGTCCGCCGGCACCGAAACCTCGGGGCCTTCGGCGGCGTTCGCGGAGCCGCTGGGCTCGGCCGCGCGTGCGTCTTCGCGCTCCGAACCGACCCGTCCGGGGCCCGACGTCCGGGACTCGGGCGGTAGGTCGGAGGAGTCGCCGTCACGCTGCATACGTCGAGTCTTCCACTCCGCATGATCGAATGCACACGCGCCTTCGGCCGCGCGAGCACCGCCGGGCCGCGGGGTATTCGATGAGGTTGGCGACACCCGCTCACCACCCTCGCGTGGCGATGGCAGAATCGATGGGGTGAGCACCGACACCCTGGTTCGTCCGGATACGACCACCGACGAGACGACCGACAGCGATACTCCGAAATTCTTCCACTACGTGAAGAAGGACAAGATCGCCGAAAGTGCCGTCATGGGTACCCATGTGGTGGCGCTGTGCGGCGAAGTGTTCCCGGTGACGCGCTCGGCCAAGCCCGGCTCGCCGGTCTGCCCGGACTGCAAGCGCATCTACGAAATGATGAAGAAGGACTGAGCCGCAGCACCGACCGAGCGGCCGCTTGCGGCTGTCTCCTCCGTCTGCGCCCACGCCCGTCCCGCTTGTGTGATCATTGTTCTCTCTGACGAGAACAATGTTTTCCGCGAGGTGGGCACTACATGAAAATCGCGACGTCCCGGTGGTTGCGCACCGTCTCCTGCCTCGTGGCGGCTGCCGCCTTCTCGACCGCGACCACCGCCCAGGCCGGCGAACCTGCGAACGTCGCGGCGCGGCCGTCGCCGGGATGTTCGGCGCCGCATCCCACCGGCACCTCGAACGAGAGTTTCGCGGGGGCCGGGAAATCCGGGACCTACCTTCTCGACGTCCCCGCCGCCACCGCACCGCTGCCGCTGGTCGTCGATCTGCACGGCTATCTGGAACCGGCCGCACTCGAGTACGCCGGCACCGGCCTGGGTTCCTTCGGCATGGCGAACGGGTTCGCGACGGTCACGCCGCAGCTGGACGAATCCGGTGTGCCGCGATGGGATTTCGGTGAGCACAGCGCCGATATCGCCTACCTGTCCGAATTGCTGACCCACGTCGAGGCCACCCGGTGCGTGGACGAACGCCGCGTCTATGTGACCGGGCTGTCGATGGGGGCCTTCACCACCTCGTCGCTGGCATGTCAGCTCGCGGATCGCATCGCCGCGGTGGCGCCGGTGGCCGGACTGCAGGACTTCGCGTGGTGCGATCCGGTTCGGGCCGTCCTGGTGGTCGCCTTCCACGGCACCGAGGATCCGATCGTCGCCTATACGGGCGGTGTCGGGCCCAATGCGAAATATCTGCCTTCGGCCGACGGAACCGGGTCGGCTCAGCGCGGCGATACGCGGCCGAGCGGTGTCGATGGACCCGGACCGGCGAGCATCCCCGATCAGGCGGCGGCGTGGGCGCGGCGCGAAGGATGCGGAACGCAACCGGACCGGCAGCAGGTCACCCCCGACGTCGTGCGCTACACCTATCCGTGCCCGGAGCAGACGGCCGTGCAGTTGTACGCGGTACTAGGCGGCGGGCACACGTGGCCGGGCACCGCGTCGGTGATCTCGCCGGAACCGCTGGTCGGCCGTACTACGACGGCGATCAGCGCGAACCGGATCATCTGGGACTTCTTCCGCGACCACCCGTTGCCCAGCGCCGGGAAGTAGGCGACGCGCCGAACGGCACCCAGCGAGCGGGCCGGCTGCCGGCTCGATCGTCTCCGGTGCGGTCAGCCGGCGGGGCGGATCCGGCCGCGATCGAGGACGGTCGGTGGGCGGGTGTCGGCGCGGTGGGCGGAACCACCGGCGGGGTCGTCGGACTGCCCGGTCGTCGGCGAGGCTTCCGAATGCTGCGCGTGTTGCGGCTTCGCGGTTCCCGGGTCATCGGGCTGCGTCCACGGCAGATCGGCGGGTGGCTCGGCGTCGCCGCGCACGGTCTCGTTCTCGTCGTGGTGTCCGTCGTGCCGGTGCTTGCGCCGGGCCCACCACTGTTTGAACTGTTCGAACCGGGTCGCGCGGGCCGGCCAGAACTCCTGCACGGTGGCGTTGAATTCCGCGCCCAGGATCACCGCGAAGGCCAGGAAGAACGTGAAGAGCAGGAAGGCGATCGGCGTCGCGAGAGCCCCGTAACTGACGCCGGCGCGCGCCGCGTAGGTCAGGTAGCGGCGCAGGATGTCGCTGGCCGCCATGAAGAAGATGCCGGCCACCAGCGCTCCCCCGAAGAGCCGATGCCACGGCAGCGACCGGTGCAGGGCCAGCTTGTACAACGTGGTCAAGCCGACGATGAGCAGCAGTCCGGCCGCCGGATAGTAGAAGGTGTCGATCAGGCGTAATCCGGGTTCGCGCCAGTCCGGCGGCAGCGTGCGGCCGATCAGGGTCGGGCCCAACGCCACCAGCGGCAGCACGAACACGGCCGCCACCAGGAACAGCAGATACAACCCGAGCGCGAAGATGCGCTGCCAGACCGGATGGCGGGCATCGGCCTGCCCGTGTGCGGCGACGATGGAATCGACGAAGGTCGCCATGGCCGAGGACCCCGCCCACAGCGACAGCACGAATCCCACCGAGACCACCGCCCCGCGGCCACGCTGCAGTACGTCGCGCACGGTCGGCGCGATCATCTCGTCGACGACGTTGGCGCTGAACAGATTGCGGCTGAAGCTGACGATCTTGCCCTCGACGATGTGGACGGTGTCGGGGCCGAACAGGCCGCCGACGTAACCGATACAACCCAGCAGTCCGAGCAGCAGCGGCGCCAGCGACAGGGTCTGCCAGAATGCGGCGGCGGCCGATTTGGCGAAGATCGAATCGCTCCACGCCTTGTCGGCGACCCGCGCGATCACCTGCCAGATGCGCCGGAGCACGGCCATGACTCGGCCGCGCAGCCGCTGCCAGGAGCGCGCCGCGCCGGAGGTCGAGGCCGGTCGGTCGGAACACATCGTGAGTACAGCATTGCCCACCGGTGGCCCGACAGCAGCAACAGGAGGTGAACGTGTCGTAAGTGTTCTGCCGCACAGGCCCGCGGTGATCTGCGAGGTGAGCCGGGCCGCCGCCGGATTCGTGGCGGATGAGGTGGTGTCGAATTGGCTAGGTGTCGGTGCCGGTCGCTACTGTCTGTCGAGTGACTTCGGGTGGTGGCGGTTCGTTACGAGCATGGCAGCGCAGGGCACTCACCAGATATCTGACGACCAAACCACGTGACTTCCTGGCCGTGGCCACGCCCGGGGCGGGTAAGACCACGTTCGCGCTGCGGCTGGCGACCGAACTGCTCACCGACCGCACCGTCGACCAGGTCACCGTGGTCGCGCCGACCGAACATCTCAAGCACCAGTGGTCGGCGGCGGCGGCGCGGATCGGCATCCAGCTGGATTCGAACTTCTCCAACAGCACCGGAGGCACCTCCGGCGATTTCCACGGCGTCGTGGTCACCTACGCCCAGGTCGCCTCGCATCCGTTCAAGCATCGGGTGCGGACCGAGAATCGCCGGACGCTGGTGATTCTCGACGAGATCCACCACGCGGGTGACGCCAAGAGCTGGGGTGATGCGGTAGCCGAGGCGTTCGGCGACGCCACCCGCCGCCTGGCGCTGACCGGTACCCCCTTCCGCAGTGACGATTCGCAGATTCCGTTCGTCAACTACGAACCGGACGAATCCGGATTCCCGCGGTCGAGTGCCGACTACACCTACGGCTATTCCGAGGCCCTGGCCGACGGCGTCGTGCGGCCGGTGGTCTTCCTCGCCTATTCCGGTGAGGCGCAATGGCGCGACAGCGCGGGGGAGGAGTACTCCGCCCGGCTGGGCGAGCCGCTGAGCGCCGAACAGACCGCGCGCGCTTGGCGCACGGCCCTCGATCCGGCCGGCGACTGGATGTCGAAGGTGCTGACCGCCGCCGACACCCGGCTGCGGCAGTTGCGCGCCACCGGCATGCCCGACGCGGGCGGCCTGGTGATCGCGACCGATCAGGAGAAGGCCCGCGATTACGCCGAACTGCTGGAACATATTTCGGGCAGCAAACCGGCGGTGGTCCTTTCCGACGACCCCACCTCCTCCCAGCGCATCGGGGAGTTCAGCAACACCACCGACCCGTGGATGGTCGCGGTGCGCATGGTGTCCGAAGGTGTGGACGTGCCGCGCCTGGCCGTCGGCGTCTACGCCACCAGCGCCTCGACTCCGCTGTATTTCGCCCAGGCCATCGGCCGTTTCGTGCGTGCGCGCCGGACCGGGGAGACTGCGAGCGTCTTCCTGCCGTCGGTGCCGGTGCTGCTCGATCTGGCCGCCCAGCTCGAGGTGCAGCGCGACCACGTCATCGGCAAACCGCATCGGGAGAAGGACGCCCTCGACGACGAACTGCTGATCGACGCCAACAAGCAGAAGGACGAACCGGGCGAGGAGGAACGCGCCTTCGTCGCGCTGGCGGCCGATGCCGAATTGGATCAGGTGATCTACGACGGCGACTCGTTCGGTACCGCGACGTTCTCCGGTAGCGACGAGGAGGCCGACTACCTCGGCATTCCGGGCCTGCTGGACGCCGATCAGATGCGCGCGCTGCTGCGCGACCGCCAGACCCGCCAGATCCGCGAACGCAGCGCCGCTGTCTCGGTG
This sequence comes from Nocardia sp. 852002-20019_SCH5090214, assembly GCF_001665865.1. Classification (NCBI taxonomy): domain Bacteria; kingdom Bacillati; phylum Actinomycetota; class Actinomycetes; order Mycobacteriales; family Nocardiaceae; genus Nocardia; species Nocardia sp. 852002-20019_SCH5090214. The sequence continues at coordinate 51,228 of NZ_LZMK01000293.1, forward strand.
GCCGAGGCGCCCGATGCCGGCCCGTCCGCGGCGGCCGCGGCCGAACGCGTCGCGACCGCCGATCGGCTGGGGGAGTTGCGGCGCGAACTCAACTCGCTGGTCGCCATGCATCATCACCGCACCGGTAAGCCGCACGGGGTGATCCACGGCGAGCTGCGGCGCGAATGCGGCGGGCCGCCGACAGCGCTGGCGACCGCCGATCAGCTGTCCCAGCGCATCGCGGCACTGCGGCGCATGTAGTCGCAGCTGCGTCGGGGTGGCGAAAAGTCCTGGCCCGCAGCGTTTTCCGAAACGGACCGGGTGCTTCAGCGCTGTTCGGCGGGGGCCGATTCCGGCCAGACTTGCAGCGCCCGGTCGATGGTCCGGCCGAGCCGGTGCAGGTCCACGCCGTCACCGGCCTGCACCGACAGTCCGAACAGCACGGCGGTGTAGAAATCGGCGAGACCGTCGATGTCGGTGTCGGTCGGCAGATCCCCGTCGTGGATGCCGCGCTCGAGGCGCTGCCGCACCGCTTCGGTGGTGTGGCGACGGCGTTCGGCGAGCAGATCCCGGACGGCGCCGTGGCGCGGGCCCGCCGTATTGCCCGCGACCACCACCAGACATCCGCGCGGTGTGGCGGGGTCGCAGTAGGCGGCCGCGTTGTCGCGCAGCATCGCCTCGACGGCCGCGCGCGCGGTCGGCGCGGTCGCGAGCGCGCGGGCGGTGTATCCGCCTTCGGTGCGGCCGTAGAGTTCGACGGCTTCGCGGAACAGTTGCTCCTTACATCCGAAGGCGGCGTACAGACTGGGGGAATTGATCCCCATCGCGGACGTCAGATCGCTCATCGCGGCGCCTTCGTAGCCGTGTTCCCAGAACACTTCCATGGCGCGCCGCAGCGCGATGTCGCGATCGAATCCGCGCGGTCGTCCGCGTTCGGCCATCGAATCCTCTTTCTGTGTCGATCACTAAATATATCTCTTGACGACCGTCGGCCGAGCTGCTTGTCTATTTCTGTATTGATCGACACAGAATTGGAGTGCAGATGAGCGAGTCGACCACCGTGGCTCTCGTGACCGGAGGAAGCCGGGGCATCGGCGCCCCGATCGCGCGGCGCCTGGCCGCCGACGGCATGGATGTGGCGCTGACCTACCGCGGCGCGGCCCAGGCGGCCGAGGCGGTAGCCGCCGATATCCGGGGTCTCGGGCGGCGCGCGATCGCGGTGCAGGCCGACAGTGCCGATGCCGCGCAGGTCGTCGCGGCGGTCCATCGCACCGCCGCGGAACTGGGTGGCGTCGACATCCTGGTCAACAACGCGGGCATCTTCCCGGCCAAGCCGTTCACCGATTTCACCGTTGCCGAGATCGACGAGGCGCTGCACATCCACGCCCGGGCCGCTTTCGTCGCGGCACAGACCGCACTGGCGTACATGGATCGCGGCGGGCGCATCATCAGCATCGGGTCGAACCTGTCCGAACGCGCGTTGTTCGAGGGTTTGACGCTCTACAACCTCAGCAAATCCGCACTGAACGGATTCACTCGAGCGCTCGCGCGAGAACTGGGCCCGCGCGGGATCACGGTCAACCTGGTACAGCCGGGCTCGACCGACACCGATATGAATCCGGCCGCGTCGTCGCACGCCGAGAACCAGCTACGGCATTCGGCGCTCGGCCGCTTCGGCGAGGCCGACGACGTGGCGGGTGTCGTCGCCTTCCTCGCCGGCCCGTCCGGCGCCCGCCTGACCGGTGCGACCCTCACCGTCGACGGCGGCACCAACGCGTGACATCCTGTCGTGCGCGCCGGTGAAAAACGTTGCGGGGTCTAGAGAATCGAGCGAGGTCCACCGCGCGGGCGGGACGTCCGCCGCGCCGGTCTCCTCCGCGCCGCCGGACCGGTAGCCCTGCAGATCCAAGGACAGCCAGGGGTTCTCGTCCACGGCTCGGGCGAGGGCGTAGCAGCCGGCCAGCAGGTGCAGGCAGCGTGGGTTGCGGGCCGAACAGGAGCAGTCGGTCGCAGCGAGCCGCGGTATCGGAGCCAAGCCGGCGGCGGTGAGGGTGGCGTGCACCTCATCGGTGAGCTGGACCAGCTGCGCGGGGATGTGCTCGGCCATGGCGCTCACCACGGACGCCGGCAGCGGTGCGATCTCCAGCAGCGTCACCGATGCCTGCCCGCCACGGTGGATGTGCGCCGAGACCGTGGTGCCGTCGATTGTCAGGTGAACGCCGCCGTTGCGGGCGATGCTGCGTGCGCGGGGCAGCAGCGGCTCGGGACGTGCCGTCCGGATCGGCTCCGCCAGCCGCACCCAGCCCATACCCCACGGCGTGTAACCGAATTCGTTGTCGGGCATGTCAATTGCCTCGCTTCCGGCGCAGTACGGCGAGCAAGTGGTCGTCGTCCAACCGGGCCAGCCGGGCGACCGCCGAACGTCCGTCGCCGGCGCCGAGTCCGGCCAGCGCTGATTTGCGATCGTGCATACCGGCGATATGTTCCTCGACGGTGGTGGCGCTGGTCAGTGTGGTGATCGTGACCGGGCGGGTCTGCCCGATGCGGTGCGCGCGGTCCGAGGCCTGCGCCTCGACCGCGGGATTCCACCAGCGGTCGAAGTGCACCACGTCCGCGGCGCGGGTCAGGGTCAGACCGGTCCCGGCGGCCCGCAGGCTCAATATCAGGATCGGCGGGCCGTCGGCGCTCTGGAAAGCGGTGACGATCGCATCGCGCTCGCTCTGCGACAGACCGCCGTGGAACATCGGCGCCTCGACTCCGAATCGCTCGGCGCAGTGGCGTGCCAGCAACTCCCCGGTGCGCCGGTATTGGGTGAAAACCAGTGTCGGGCAATCCAGTTCGAGGTTGTTGGCGAGGATATCGAAGCAGACGTCGAACTTTCCGCTGCGGCCGGTGAGTTCGTCGAGATCGCCGGTGACCAGCCCGGGATGGTTGCACACCTGCTTCAGGGCGGTCAGCGCGGCCAATACGCGCGCGTTGCGTTCGGCGCCCACGCCGAATCCGTCGGCCTCGGCGCGGCCGAGCAGCTCGTCGTAGAGACGCTGTTGTTCCGCGGTCAGATCGCAGACCAGGTCGGTGTGGATCTTCGGCGGCAAAGTCGCGGCCACCTGAATCTTGCGGCGGGCCAGCACGATCGGCTCGATGGTGTCGTGCAGCCGCCGCACGGCCACGGTGGAACCCTCCTCGATGGGACGGACGAAGCGCCGCCGGAACTGCGCCTTGTGGGTGAACGCCGCGGGTGTGACCAGATTGAGCAGCGCCCACAGTTCGTCGAGATGGTTCTCCACGGGCGTGCCGGTCAGGGCGACCCGCGCTCGCGCGGACACGGCGCGCGCGGCGCGCGAGACCTGCGTGCGGGGATTCTTCAGCACTTGCGCCTCGTCGAATATCGCGGTGGCCCAATCGATATCTGCCAGTGCCGGTCCGTGGCCGCGCAGCGTCGGATATCCGGTGACGAGCACCGCATCGGGTCCGGGCTCGCCGAGTTCGCCGCCGCGCCAGGCGAGTGGGCGCAGTCCGGGCGCGAAGCGAGTGATCTCGTGGATCCAGTTGCCGACCAGCGAGGTCGGACAGACCACGAGTTGCGGGCCGGACTCGGCGCGTCCGAGGAGAAAGCCGATGGCCTGCACGGTCTTTCCCAGTCCCATCTCGTCGGCGAGCACCGCGCCGCCGTGGTCGGCGGTCGTCCGGTGCAGCCAGGAGATTCCGCGCGCCTGATAGGGCCGCAACCGCGCACGGAGTGGTTCGCGCAACGCCCGCGCGATGTCCTCGGTCTCGCGGTAGGCCCGCACCGCCCGGTCGGCGGAGACGATCGCGGTCGCCGCGGCATTGGGTACGGCGTGGGCGGCGGCGGGCAACAGCTCCGGCCCGCCGGCCTCTCGTGCGACGCGCTGCCAGGCCGACAGTGACGAACCGGCGCGGGCCACGTCGACCGCGCCGAGCTGATCGGCGTCGACGACGGCGCAGGTGACCTCGCTCACTCCCATCGTGGTGCCGTCGGGATCCGGGAGGGCGAGCCGGACGGTATCGCGCACACCGGGCGGCGGAGCTTCGGTCGCCGCGGCGCCCCAGTGCCACAGGGCGAACGCATGGCGGTCGGGCAGATAGGTGGCGTGTGTCGTGTGCAGAGGACCCTCGCTTATCTACGTATAGTGTACGGAGTATTATAACCCCGTACAGTGTAATGAGATTCCCGAGGAGTGTTGTGGCTCAGAAATCCGCCTCCGACCGGGCGCGGCAGGTGATCGCCCTGCTGTGGCGCCGCGAACTTCCGGCCCGTCCGGGGATGCGCGGGCCGAAGCAGACGGTCGAGGTGGACGAGGTGATTCGCACCGCGATCCGGATCGCCGACCGCGACGGTTACAGCGCGGTATCCATCCGAGCGGTGGCGACGGCGCTCGGGCTGGGGCCGATGAGTCTCTATACCTACGTCCCGGACAAGCAGGCGCTGATCATCGCGATGGTCGACTGGGTGGCCGGCGACGACACGCCGCTCGACCCGGCCGCGCCCCTGCGCGAGCGTCTGGCGGCCATTGCTCGCGGTGTCCGCGCGGAACTGCTCACCCACCCGTGGCTACTGGAGGTACCGCCGTGGCGGCTGGATCTGGGTCCGGGGCGGATGCGACGTTACGAACGGCAGTTGAGCGCGCTGGAAGGGGCGGGGCTGTCCGATGTCGACATGGACCGGACCATTTCCGCGCTGTCGGATTTCGCGACCGGCAATGCTCGCACGGCGGTCGCGGCCCGGCGCGGCGCCGAGGAGATGAGCGATGCGCGCTGGTGGGAGGCGTACGGGCCGGTGCTCACCGAGGCCATGACGGGGCAGTCGTTTCCGCTCGCGGAGCGGGTGGGCGCCGCGGTAGGGGAGCAGTATCAGGCGCCCGGAGATCCGGACGGCGCCTTCGAGTACGGACTGGCCCGCCTGCTGGACGGGCTGACATCCCGGCACCTGTGATCGGAGGTGCTGTGATCCGAGACACGAAAAAGGGCGGCCCGGAGGCCGCCCTTGGCTGACAGGGGACGTGAGGAGCCGGCCTTACAGTGCCGGTGCCGACTCGGTATCGATGACTGCCTCCAGTTCGCGCAGGCGCTCCATGTGCTCGTTCGCGTGGTGCTGGCAGAAGAGCAACTCGCCACCGGCGGGAAGTGTCGCGCGCACGCGCGCGGCCGCACCGCAGCGGTCGCAACGATCGACCGCAGTCAGTGGGGTGCTTGTCAGTGTTCCTGGCATGACTCCTCCGTCCTGGCTCCCGGCGCAGAAAGCCGTTCGCCTGGTGTGGGGCCCGCGGTCCCTTCCGCGGGCTCGCTACCGCTACTTCCCAGCAGTGGCTGATGACTACTCTGTCAGACGTTCGGGACGGGGGCTTTGTTCCCGAAGATGTTTGTATGTGTTTTCCCTAACATGACCAGGTATTTCGCTGTGGGCGAACACCATGACCATCCTTGGGAACCTCGGTTCACCACCTGTGGTTCAACACTTCGGAAAAAGGCCGATCCAGTTGTCTGCTCGCAGATTACCCGCGCCCACCGACAATCAACCGCTCAATCAAACGTCCGCTTCGTTCCGTTCGGCGGGTCGCGCGCGCCACGCTGGGTATGGTGCAGCCGTGACTGCCGACAACGTTGCCCCCGCCGCCTCGAATACCGAAAACACCAACGGGCGCATGCTGGTTCATCTCTGTACGCCCGCGGAGTGGGAGCAGGCGCAGCGAATCGGCGAACGGGTGGCACCCTCGCTCGAGGCCGAGGGGTTCCTTCATCTGTCCGCACCGCATCAGGTGCATCTGCCGGCGAACCGGTTGTTCGCCGGGTGCGACGATATGCTGCTGCTCTGGGTCGACGTCACCCGCCTGAGCGCGCCGCTGCGCTGGGAGCCGGGCGTGGCCGACGACCCGGGTTCGATGCGCTTTCCGCACCTCTACGGCCCGCTTCCCGTCACGGCGGTGGTGCGCACCAGTTACTATGGCCCTGATGAAAAAGGGACATTTCCGGCACTCACCGCGGATCCGGCTCAGTGGCCGGCTTCTCGAAGTGCTTGATCTAGGCTGGATTTCGTGAACGTCGATGTGACACAGCTGCCCGGAATTGGCGTCCGTAAGGACTTCGAGGCGCGGTCCGGGCGCCGGATCGGAGTTGTCGCGCATCGTGACGGTGGTATCGATCTCATCGTCTCCAAGCACGACGATCCCGACGACTGCGCCGCCCAGGTGCCGCTGACCGTCGACGAGGCGGCCGTACTCGCCAATCTGCTGGGCGCACCGCAGCTCGTGGAGAAGCTCAAGGACGATCATCGCGATCTGCCGGGCATCACCACCCGCCAGCTCCCGATCGGTGACGAATCGCCGTATTCGGGGCGTGCGCTCGGCGACACCCGCATGCGCACCCGCACCAAGGCGTCGATCGTCGCCGTGATGCGGGCCGGGCAGATCTACCCCTCGCCCGGTCCGGACTTCGTGCTCGTGGCGGGCGACCTGCTGGTCGTGGTCGGAACCCCGCAGGGCCTCGACGAGGCGCTCGAGATTCTGACCGGCGGGTGAGCCGGTGGAGTCGACCGCACTAGCCCTGTTCGAGCTCGGAGCGGTCCTGTTCGCCCTCGGTGTCCTGGGGCGTGTCGCAGGGCGTTTCGGCATGTCCCCGATCCCGCTCTACCTCCTCGGCGGCCTGGCCTTCGGTGACGGCGGTGTGCTCACTGTCAAGGCCGCCACCGAATTCGGCCATCTCGCAGGCGAAATCGGCGTCGTGCTGCTGCTGTTGCTGCTGGGCTTGGAATACACCGCGCCGGAACTGGTCTCGGGCATGCGCAAGTCCTGGCTCGCGGGTCTGCTCGACATCGTGCTGAACGCCACGCCCGGCGCGGTGGTGGCGCTGCTGCTCGGCTGGGGGCCGACCGGCGCGATCACCCTGGCCGGCGTCACCTACATCTCGTCCTCCGGCATCGCGGCGAAGGTGCTCAACGACCTCGGACGGCTCGGTAACCGGGAGACGCCGGTCGTGCTGTCGGTTCTGGTGTTCGAGGATCTGGCGATGGCGATCTATCTGCCGATCCTGACCACCATCCTGGCCGGTGTCGGCTGGCTGGCCGGATTGCGGTCGCTGGCGCTGGCCCTGCTCGTGATCGCGATCGTGCTGGTCATCGCGCTGCGCTACGGGCGCTTCGTGTCCTCGATCGTGGACAGCAAGGATCGCGAGGTGTTCCTGCTGCAGTTGCTGGGGGCCGCGCTGCTGGTCGCGGGCCTCGCCTCCGCGCTGAACGTTTCGGCCGCGGTCGGCGCGTTCCTGCTGGGTATCGCGATCTCCGGATCCACCGCGCAGAGCGCCGCGAAACTCCTGGAACCGCTGCGGGATCTGTTCGCCGCCATCTTCTTCGTGGCCTTCGGCCTCAACACCGATCCGCACAAGATCCCGCAGGTCCTCGGCTGGGCGGTGCTGCTGGCCGTGATCACCACGCTGACCAAGATCGGAACCGGGTGGTTCGCGGCCAAGCGGCAGGGCATCGGACGGCTCGGTCGTGCGCGCGCCGGCGCCGCCCTGGTGGCCCGCGGTGAATTCTCGATCGTCATTGCGGGACTTGCCGTTTCGGTCGGTGCGGTACCGGGCAAGCTGGCGGCGCTGGCCTCGGCCTACGTCTTGCTGATGGCGATCCTCGGCCCGGTCGCGGCGCGCGTGGTCGAACCCGTGGTGCGCTCAATGCAGCGTCGGCTCGCTCCGGCCGTCGGCTGAGGGCTCGTCCTCGCTCACCAGGGCGGGCGCGGGATGGTCGATCGGCCGGGGCGCGGTGTCGCCCGGTGCGCGGCGGGTGCCCGCGGGCCGCTGGTCGCGGATCCGCTCGAGCCGCCGCGACAACGCCACCGCGACCGCCCCGACCACGAAGCCGATGAACAGCGCCGTCAGGTGGCCGTAGTCGGTGAACGTGCGCCCGTGCCAGGCGGCGAAGCCGAACCAGGCCAGCAACCCGACCGCCCACACGGCCCGGGGTGTACCGCGCAGATGGAAGCTCAGCGCGGCCAGCACCGCGGTGAAACCGTAGGAGGACCCCACATCGGAGGCCACCGCGATGCGCAGCGGAATCAGCTCGTGGTGCACCGCGAAGGCGATGCCGGTGACCACGATCATCGAGGCGCCGACGTGGCCGCAGGCGAACACCATGATCCAGCGCAACGTCCCCAGCCAGCGCTCGGCGAAGGCCATCACCGTCAGGAAGCCGATGATGATCACCCACGGAAATCCGCCGTCGGTCCAGAACGCCGACGCGACCAGCACTTGTACCGGCTCCCGGCGCATATTGTGCAGATTCGTCGAGGCCGACAGGATCAGCCGGTGCCCGGCGAAATCACTGATCCCGCGCAGCGTCCACCAGGTGACGAACAATGTGAACGCGTAGGCGCAGGAGGCCGGCGCACCGGCCAGATGGTCGTGGACCGCCTTCCCGGCCCGGTAGATCCGATCCGGGCCGTGCCACCAGTCCAGCAGTTGCCGGCGCCCGGTGTCGAGGTCGAGCGTCCGGGCCCATGGGGACCGGTAGTGATTCAAAGCGGAAGACGCCACGTATGCCAGTGTCGCCCGCGGCGGGCCGGTCCGCCCACCGACCCGCGCAATCCGGTGCCACAGGTTCGCCTCGCGGCGGTTTCCCGCCGGTGAGCTGTGCGGTCACCGCATTGCGCGGGCCCTGCCGACGGCGGCTAGCGGCGGTGCCGGTGTGTCTGCTCGCCGGGGTACTCCTCGCGAGCGAACGACCCGGTCGCCGGGGAGTCGGACTCGGTGCTGCTGGGCCAGTAACGGCTCGCGCGCTGCCCACGGATGCGCGACAGATCCGGCTCGTGGATATCGGTGATGCCGACCTGCAGGAACAGCAGCAGCGTCACCATGCTGACGCCGATGATCAGCGGGGTCAGCAGCTGATTGGCCTGCGCCCCCGACGGCGCCTGCATGTGCTCGGCCATATGGGCCTGCATGGCGTACATGCCGGTGTAGTGCATACCGCAGACCGCGACGCCCATGATCATCGCCGAACCGATGGTCGCGAGCAGTCCCTCGACGTGCAGCGCGAACCACAGCGCCGCGGTCGCCGCCACCACCGCGATCACGATGGAGACGAGGACCAGCCACGCGTCGTAGTGCATCGCGACATCGGTCTTCATCGCGTACATGCCGGCGTAGTGCATCGCGGCCACACCCAGCCCGGTGACCGCCCCGCCGGTCAGCAGCGCCGAGGTGTCGCCCCGCCGTCGGATCACCAGCGACAGGCCGATCCAGACCACGACCACCGCGATCGCGGCGCTGATCAACGTGATCGGGATGTCGTAGCGAATGGTCGCCCCGTGGACCGAGAAACCCAGCATCGCGATGAAGTGCATGACCCAGACGCCCGTACCGCCCAGGGCCACGGCCGCGGTGACGACCCATCCGCGGCGCTCGGGGTTGGCCCGCGCGCGCACCATACAGCGCAACGCGAGCAACGAACCGATGACGGACATGACGTAGGCCAGTGTGGGTGTCAACCACCCGTAGGTGAACTGGTCGATCTGAAGCATGCGGACTCCTTGCCGAAAGTGCGTCACCGCATCCCCATGCCGGTGACCGTCCGCACATTAGCTATATACTCGCAGGTAGTAAATTTCCCGAACGTTAGTCCTGGAAAATAGCTGGTGTTTGCCGGAGCGCGAGGCCAGTTCGCGTCGCGTGTCCGTGGACCGGGGGTCGATCGCCGCAGGGCGTCCAGGGGACTCGACCGTCGCGCGAGTCCGCTACCTCACAGCAGCGGCGGCGGGCGCAGATCCAGCCGGCGCATCACCCGGTCCACCAGATCCGGCGGCATACCCGGTTCGCGCCGGGCGGCCAGCGCCTCACCGCGGCCGGCGTCGAGGACGTCGTTGCTGATGGTGCGCAATTTGCCGGTCAGCCGCATGGCGTGCTCGACGGTCTTGGTGCCGTCGGCGGCCTGGGCCGCTTCCGGGTCGGCGCGCATCAACCGGCGTTCCACGCTGTCGCGCAGCCGCTGATACACCTCGTCGGGCAGATCCTCGGTGTCGGCGATCTCCTCCAGCCGGGCCAGTTCCGCGCGCAGGATCCGCGTCCACAGCCGTCGCTCCATGGCTCGCTCGACCTCGGTATCGGCCTTCACCCCGGTCCAGCGAGCGACCAGAGGCAGCGTGGGACCCTGCAGCAGCAGCGTGAACAGCACCACGACGAACGCGATGAACAGGACCTCGGTGCGGCCGGGGAAGTCCGCGCCCGAATCGGTGGTCAGCGGCAACGCCAGCGCCAGCGCGACGGTCACCACGCCGCGCATGCCGGCCCACCAGGTGACCACGGTCTCGCGCCAGGTGTACGGCTCGTCCACCCGCCGGCGCCGCCACCATCCGCGAAACAGCGCGGTACTGGCGAGCAGCCACAGCACCCGCAGGGCAACCACCACGCCGACCACCGCGGCCGCCCCGCCGAGCAGGCGTGGCCAGTTCGGACCGGTGGTGGCGAGCACCGTGCTCAACTCCAGGCCCACCAGTCCGAAGGCGAATCCGGTGACCAGCATGTCGATTACGTCCCAGAACGAATCGCCGACGATTCGGTATCCCACATCGCTGAAATCCGTTGCGGCATCGGTGAGATACAGCGCGCACACGAGGACCGCGAGCACCGCCGAACCGTGCGCGGCCTCGGCGAGTCCGTAGGCGGCGAACGGGAGTAGCAATCCGAGGGCAACCTGCCACGGCGCCTCCGTCAGCCGCCGCATCAGGGCACTGCCGGCCCAGCCGAGCGCGAGCCCGACCGCCACCGCCACCATCGCCGAGACCACGAAGTCGACCGCGGTCCGCCAGGCCGAGAATTGCCCGGTCACCACCGCCTGCACCGCGACGTCGTAGATCACCACCGCGGTCACGTCGTTGAACAGGCCCTCACCCTCGAGCACCGCCACCAGACGCCGCGGCAGGCCCAGCCGGTTCGCCATCGCGCTCACCGCCACCGGATCCGGCGGCGCCACCACCGCGCCCAGGGCGAACGCCGTGCCCACCGGCAGCGCCGGATACCAGAGATGGAAGATCGCGGCGACCGCGGCCGCGGTGGCCACCACCAGACCGACCGCTCGCAACAGGATCGCCCCCGCGTTGGACGCGAACTGCTGCCAGGAGGTGCGCCGCGCCGAGGCGTAGAGCAACGGCGGCAGGACCAGCGGGAGGATCAGCTCGGGCGCCAGCGCGATATTCGGCACGAACGGCAGCACCGCCATGACGAGCCCGAAGACCGTCATCAGCACCGCGGGCGCCAAACCGAGCCGCCGGCCCAGCGGCTGCGCCAGGATCGTCGCGAACGCCAGCACGAAAACCAACACCAACTGATCCACGACAGCCCACCCTATGGGGCCGTCGCGGCAATACCCCGGACATAACGACGATGCCGCCGAGGCGGAACCTCGGCGGCATCATCGGAATCGCGGATATCAGTCCAGGTAGTCGCGCAACACCTGCGACCGGCTGGGGTGGCGCAGCTTGCTCATCGTCTTCGACTCGATCTGGCGGATGCGCTCACGGGTGACCCCGTAGACCTGGCCGATCTCGTCGAGGGTGCGCGGCTGGCCGTCGGTGAGACCGAAGCGCAGCCGGACCACGCCCGCCTCACGCTCGGACAAGGTTTCCAGCACCGACTGCAGCTGATCCTGCAGCAGGGTGAAGCTCACCGCGTCGACCGCGACGACCGCCTCGGAATCCTCGATGAAGTCGCCCAGCTGGGAATCGCCCTCGTCACCGATGGTCTGGTCCAGCGAGATGGGCTCACGCGCGTACTGCTGGATCTCGAGGACCTTCTCCGGCGTGATGTCCATTTCCTTGGCGAGCTCTTCGGGCGTGGGCTCGCGGCCCAGGTCCTGCAGCAGCTCGCGCTGGATCCGGCCCAGCTTGTTGATGACCTCGACCATGTGCACCGGAATACGGATGGTGCGGGCCTGGTCGGCCATCGCGCGGGTGATGGCCTGCCGGATCCACCAGGTGGCATACGTGGAGAACTTGTAGCCCTTGGTGTAGTCGAACTTCTCCACCGCGCGGATCAGACCCAGGTTGCCCTCCTGGATCAGGTCCAGGAACGCCATGCCGCGGCCGGTGTAGCGCTTGGCCAGCGAGACGACCAGACGCAGGTTGGCCTCGAGCAGGTGGTTCTTGGCACGGTTGCCGTCGCGCATGATCCACTGCAGATCGCGGCGGGTGGCCACCGGCAGCTTCTCGCCCTTGTCGGCGAATTCGCGCAGCTTCTCGGTGGCGTAGAGACCGGCCTCGATCCGCTTGGCGAGTTCGACCTCCTCCTCCGCGTTGAGCAGCGCGACCTTGCCGATCTGCTTGAGGTAGGCGCGCACCGAGTCCGCGGACGCCGTGAGCTCGGCATCCTTGCGGGCCTGGCGCAGGGCCTCGGATTCCTCTTCGTCCCAGACGAAATCGCCGGAGGCCTTGTCCTTCTCCGAGGGCTCGTCGGCTTCCTCGTCCTCGGCTTCGGCCTCTTCGTCCTCGGCGGTCTCTTCGACCAGCTCTTCGCCGTCGTCGCTCAGATCGTCCTCGGAGACCTCCAGGTCACCGAGGTCGTCGAGTTCCAGCGACTCGTCGTCGAGATGCTCGTCGGCTTCGTTGTCCGCGCCGGGGGCCGCCTTCTTCGTGGTGGCCTTCTTGGCGGGTGCTTTCTTTGCAGCCTTGGCTCCCGCTTTCTTGGCGGGGGCCTTCTTCGCGGCGACCTTCTTGGCCGGGGCCTTTTTCGCGGCAGCCTTGCGGACCGGCCGTGCTGCGGTGCCTTCTGCGGAGTCGGCAGCGTCGGCCGATTCGGCGGTCTGTCGGGTATTCGTGGCTACCACGTACGCCCTTTCGTGACGGTCTCGTGCGGCGTCACGCCAGAGTAATCATCCGGCGGAGCGGTTCTGTCGGGGTTGAACCCGGCTCTACGTGCCGGGGTTGTTTTCCGGCTCACCGCCGGTCTCGTTCCATTGTAACTATCGGCAACGAGTGCTCACGGCGCGATCCCGCTATCCACGGCCATCGCGGCGCCCACGATACCCGCGGTGTTGCGGAGATGGGCGGCCGCGACCGGAGTCCGATTGGCCAGCAACGGGATCCAGTGCTCGGCATCGCGGCTGATCCCGCCGCCGGCGACGAAGACCGTCGGCCAGAACAGGTCCTCCAGGGTGACCAGTACCTTCGTCACCTCGGCGGCCCACTCCTTGTACGACAGATTCTTTCGTTCCTTCACCGACGACGCGGCCCGGTGCTCGGCCTCCTTGCCGTGCACCTCGATGTGGCCCAGTTCGGTGTTGGGCACCAGGACGCCGTGGTTCAGCAGCGCCGAGCCGATACCGGTGCCGAAGGTCAACAGCATCACCAGGCCGTCGATGTTGCGGGCCGCGCCGTAGCGGTCCTCGGCCAGGCCCGCGGCGTCGGCGTCGTTGAGCACCACGACGTCGCGTCCGCCCAGCGCCAGCGAGAACAGCTGACGCGCGTCGGTGTCGATCCAGCTCTTGTCGATGTTGGCGGCGGTGCGGGCGATGCCGTTGACCACCACGCTGGGCAGGGTGAGCCCGACCGGGCCGTCCCAGTCGGCCTGGGTGACGAGTTTGGCGACGGTTTCGGCGATGGCGTTCGGGGTGGCCGGGTGGGGCGTGGAGATCTTGATCCGTTCGTGGGCGAGGTCGCCGGTGGCGAGGTCGACGACCGCGCCCTTCACCCCGCTACCCCCGATATCGATTCCGAATGCTTGCCCCCGAGCGGACATCGCGAACTCCTCGTTCCCTGTGGTCTAGGCCGATGAAGGTGCCAGCGGCACGTTACACCGCGCGACGCGCCCGTGGCCGCGACCGCGCGGATGCGAGTCCGGGCGGATCTGTGGTCGGATGGAAACCGTGCCCGAGACGAATTCACCCGCCGACATCGCGGAAGCGCCCGTCCTCGACCCTGCCGAAATCGCCGAATTACGCCGTGTTTCAGTTTATCTGGCCGAGACCGCGGCGGCACACGTCCGCCGCCGCCGTCCCGAGGTGTTCGGCCCGGGGCGCACCGAGGACGACTCGGTCCGCACCAAATCGACGCCCACCGATCCGGTCACCGTGGTCGACACCGAAACCGAGCAGCTGATCCGGTCGTTGCTGGCCGAGACGCGCCCGGGGGAGAGGGTCCTCGGTGAGGAGGGCGGTGGCAGCCTCGGCGCCGCCGGGGAGATCGTGTGGGTGGTCGATCCGATCGACGGCACGGTCAACTTCGTGTACGGCATCCCGGCCTACGCGGTATCGGTGGCCGCGATGCGCGGCGGCCGTTCGCTGGCCGGTGCCGTCGTCGACGTGGCCGGTGGGGTGACCTACAGCGCCGGACTGGGCACGGGTGCCACCCTGGCCGGCGGCGACGAGGAGCCGATCGCGTTGCGCTGCAACGATATCGACTCCGTCCGGCTGGCTCTGCTGGCCACCGGCTTCGGCTACGGCGCGGCGCGACGGGAACGGCAGGGCGAACTCGTGGCGCAGCTGTTGCCGAAAGTCCGCGACATCCGCCGGATCGGCTCGGCCGCCCTGGACCTCTGCATGGTGGCCGCGGGTCGGGTGGACGCCCACTACGAACACGGCCTCAATCCGTGGGACTGGGCCGCCGGAGCCCTGATCGCGGCCGAGGCGGGGGCGGTACTGCGGCTGCCCGGCGCGGACTCCAGCGGCGCGCAGGGGGAGCTGACCGTGGCCGCCGCCGCGGGCATCGCCGACGAGCTCGCCGACCTGTTCGACCGGCTCGGTGTCGCCGCGCCCATCCCCGAGGAGTGAGCGCGGCTCGGCTTCAGCAGCGGGCGGTGCGGGCGGCCTGCAGCAGCGCCGAATCGACGTCCGGGCCGTTGGGCGCCGGATTCTTCAAGGCGCGCAGCACTTCCTCGGCATCGGTGCTCGGCTGCAGATCGTTGCCGAACAGCGTGCCCAGGGCCAGGTCGACGGTGTCGTCGGTGCGCTGATCCTCGATCAGCTCCGCGCACGGCGCGACGAGCTGGACGGCGGCCGCGGCCGGGCGACCGCTCACGCCGTAGCGGATCTGGCCGGTGCAGACCAGGTCGCCGTTCAGATAGACCGGATCGTTGCCGAAGACCGGGGCCGGCGGGCTGGCGAAGCCGTAGTCACCGAGCTTGGACGCGATGTGCTCGGCCAGGCCGCGCTGGCCGGACCCGTTGAGCACCCGCACCTTGGCCTGGGCCAGCGGCGCCGGCTCCACATCGTGCAGCCGCGACGGGGACACCACCTCGCCCAGCGGCGCGGGCTGCGGGGAGTTCGCATCCGTGGCGGGGGCCGGCGAATTGCAGGCCATCGCGGTATGGGTGGTGTCGGCGGTGGTCAGCGCCTTGATCCACACGATTGCGCAGATGAGGGCGAGAACCGCGATGAGTGCGACCCACGGCTGGTAGCGGCGCCGCAGGAACGGACGGCCCTTGTTGTCGACCGCGCTGCCTTCGGTGATCAGTGAAACCACACGCACACCTTACGAGTTGGCGGGCGACAGTCGCGCACGCGGACACCTGCGCGCCGGTTCGGCGCGGAAACAGGCAGCTACGGCGATGCCGGATATCGGGATGGTAACGATCGGCGCGGCCGCCCGCGTCGCGATCGGGTCACGGGCCGAGGCGCCGCCGAGCACGAAGCGATGGCGTATCGCCACAGCTGTGCTGTCGCAGTGACGATTACCCGTCGGTTTCGACTCGCTCGAGTTTTGATTGCGACTTTTGCCCCGGCGTCCGCTATTGTCTGGCGGCCCGATACGAATCGGCTGATATGAATCAGGGAAGCGATTTCGGGAACAACCAGGGCATGTCCTGCGTTGACCGAGCGCGATCCGGTATGGATCAGGGTGATCCGGCCGGGCGGCGAGCGGTGTACACGTGACGTACACCACGGCGGGGCGGCATCGCCGGCGATTCCGACAGGGATCGACGTTCGGCGGAGCCGGTCCGGGATATACGGAGTAAGGACGAGGGGAAGACGACATGGCAACCGACTATGACGCACCTAGGCGCAGTGAATCCGACGAAGTGTCGGAGGACTCGCTCGAGGAGCTGAAGGCTCGTCGCAACGAGGCCGCGTCCGCCGTCGTGGATATCGACGAATCCGATACCGCGGAGTCGTTCGAGCTTCCCGGCGCGGATCTGTCCGAGGAGGTGCTCTCGGTCCGGGTGATCCCGAAGCAGGCCGACGAGTTCACCTGCTCGAGCTGCTTCCTGGTTCACCACCGCAGCAGACTCGCCAGCGAGGCCGGCGGGCAGATGATCTGCATGGATTGCGCGGCCTGAGCGATCCGTGCGGCCGCAGCGGATCAGTTCCGCGGGTAGCTGAGAGAAACGACGACAAACAGCCCGGCAGGTCCCGTCAGCCCGCGCTCGGCGTGCCGAGCGCGGCCAGCACCTGCTCGGGTTTACGCGTGCTGATCAGCCAGTACGGAGCGGGGTCGTCCGGATCGTCGAGGACGAGCAGGACCATGGGCCCGATCCAGGGTCGATGCTGGACGAACGCGGCCGGGTCGAGCTGACGACCCAGTGCCGCGCTTTTCGCGCTGGCCGGTACGGGTACCGCCCGGGATACATACGTTACCGGTAGATGGGCCCGGTCCGCGCGCAATTCGAGGATGCCGTCGGCATCCGGTGCCACCTCGACCCGGTGGCGACTCACCCAGAGCAGCGCCCAGACGGGCACCGGGAACAGCAGCACATACGGCAGCCACGCCCGGATACCCGGCGCTCCCATATGGATTTCGGCGGCCAGCAGACCGGTCACCGCCAGCGCCACCGGCCACCACCACAGCGGAACCCACAGCCGTTCGGAATAGACCGCGGCGGGGGTATCGGCGTGTGCGCGCGCCGAGGACTCGTGGGGAGGTACTGCGTGGGACTGGTCGGACACCACATCATGCTAGGTCAGGCCGACATATTCGCTGTCGGCGGGAGCCGGTCCGGGCTGTCCGCGACCGCGGCCGCTCGGTGCCGCCACATCGGAGCCCGGCGCTCCCACGGCCCGGCCGCCGGACGCGTAGGCTCGCTGGACGTGACCGGACTTGCACCCATACCTCTGCTGCGGCTCGATCCCGGCGTCCCGGTGCCCACGCGCGCGCACCCGGGCGATGCCGGAGTGGATTTGTGCACCACCGAAGACGTCATCCTGGAGCCGGGCGAGCGGATGCTCGTCGGCACCGGAATCGCCGTCGCGTTGCCGGAGGGCACCGTCGGCCTCATTCATCCCCGGTCGGGGCTGGCCGCCAAGACGGGTCTGTCCGTCGTCAACACGCCGGGCACGATCGACGCCGGATACCGGGGCGAGATCAAGGTCTGCCTGATCAATCACGACCCGCGCACGGCGATTCAGTTGCGCCGCGGCGATCGGATCGCACAATTGCTGGTGCAGCGTGTGGAACTGGTGGATTTCGTGGAGGTCGGCCAGCTCGACGAAACAGCGCGCGGCGCAGGCGGTTACGGGTCGAGCGGCGGACACCACAGTCTGTCGCCGCAATCCGGCGGGGCGGGCCGCGCCGGAGGGGAGGTATGAACATGTTCGGCCGTGGAGATCATCGATCCGATCATGACTCCGAGCGGGACGACACCGGCTATGGCGATTCCTATTACGACGAGGGATACGCCGAGGGCGGCTACCGGACCGGTACGCACCGGGCACCGGATCTGGGGGACGACGGAGTCTACGGCGAATCCGCCTACGGCCCCGGCTATTCCGAGCCGGACTACCCGGCCGGGCCGAGCGCGGAAGCTGCGGGCGGGCGCACCGGGCGGCACGGCCGCGCGGAGCCGGACCACGGTATGACTCCGCCCGGGTACGGGACGCCGGGACGTCCGGCTGCGCCGTATCCCGGTGCGCGGCCCGACCCGTACGAGACGGGCGCGCACGCACGAATGCCGGCGCGCCCGGGTACTCCGGCACGCGGTGACGCGCCGGTCCGTCCGCCGCGGCGCGCGCCGGGCGGACCGCGTCCGGACCTGCCGCCGGTGCCGGGGGATATGGACGACACCGGCCCCATTCCGCGCATCCCTTCCGGCCAGTTGCCGCCGCGGCCGGCGGGCGGAACCGGCGCGATCCCGCGTGTTCCCGGTGGCCCGGCGGGTACGGGGGCGATGCCGCGCGTCCCCGGTGGGCCGGGCGGAACCGGCGCGATCCCGCGCGTTCCCGGTGGCCCTGTCGGGAGCGGTGCGACCCCGCGGATTCCCGGCGGCCCGGCGGGAACCGGTGCAACACCTCGGATCCCGGGCGGTCCGACCGGTACCGGACCCACACCGCGGATTCCCGGCGGCCCGCTGGACTCCGGTGCGATGCAGCGCAATCCCGGTCCCCCGGCCGGTACGGGCCCGACTCGACGCAATCCTCCGGGGCCGGGTGGCACGGGTGCCGTGCCGAGAATTCCCGGCGCAGCGCCCGCACCGGGCGGTCCGGTGACGGGGTCGGTCCGGCGGATTCCGCCCGGTGTGAACCCGGCCGGGCCCCCGACGGGCTCGGTGCCACGGCTTCCTCCGGGACCCGGACGTCCGGGGCCGGGCGGTCCGGGTGGTCCCGGCCGACCGTCGCCGGCCGGCTCACCCGCCGGGGCTCCACCTCCGCCGCGACGCGCCGCGGAGCCGACGAGTACGCCCGCGCCGACGGTTACCGGCCGGCACCCCGTCGTGCCCGGACAGCAGCGCCCCGATGCCGGTGACGTCGAGTACGGCCACCCGCAGACGGGGCGGCATCGCCCGGTGGAGGTCGAAGCTCCCGGCTATCGCGAGCTCGCGCAGCCGCATGCCGCGGCGCCGGACCCCTACGCCGGTCGCGGGTACGACACCGCCGAATCCGGCCCGGCCACAGGTGGTTTCGCGGTAGCCGACCCCTACCGGCAGTCCTCCGGTGCGCACGGCGCCGACTCGTACGCCGAAACTCCGGGTTACGCCGCTGCCTACGCCGAGGATCCCGTCGAAACCCCCGGCTACGTGGACGATTCCGCATATGCCGGTGCGGAGGCCTATGCCGAGGCCGACGCGTACGACGCCGAAAGTCTCGACGACACCGAGGGCTTCGACGACGACGCCGACGAATACGACGCCGACGAGTACGAGGACGAGGACCGCGACGCCGACGAGGGCGAGGATTCCGCACCGCGGACCGGGCCCTTCGATTACGACGAGGTGGCCGAGATTCTCGCCGAGATCTCCGACCAGCATCTCGATCTGGGTTCGGTGCTCCTGCCGGTCCCCGACGGCGGTCAGTTGCAGGTGGAGATGACGCCCGACGGCACGCCGCAGGCGGTTCATCTCGCGACCCCGCACGGACGTCTCACCGTGGCGGCCTACGCGGCACCGAAATCGCCGGGCCAGTGGCGGACCGTCGCCGCGGATCTGGCGGAATCGCTGCGGGCCGACGGCGCGCAGGTCTCGGTGCAGACCGGGCCGTGGGGTCGCGAACTGCACGCGGTGACCGAGGGCGCCGACCTGCGCTTCATCGGCGTCGACGGTTACCGCTGGATGGTCCGGCTGGTGGCGGCGGGGCCCTCGGGCGCCGCCGACGAGGGCGGCCCGCTGGTCGAGGCGGCCCGCGCGATTCTCGCCGAGACCGTGGTGCGCCGCGGCGACGAGCCGATGCCGGTGCGGGAACCGTTGCCGGTGGTGCTGCCGCAGGAACTCGCCGATCAGTTGATCGCGGCGCATCAGCAGCAGGTCGAGGCGCAGCAGCAGGCGCGGGCCGCGCAGGCGGCCGCGGCCGCGGCGGCCGCGACGGGCACCTTCCCGGTGGTCACCGCCGAACAGCAGGGACCGCGCCGCGGCGCCGAAGGCTCGGCGATGCAGCAACTCGGTCTCAACTGACCGCTTCCGGGCGCCCGCGATACGGCCGGGCGCCCGGAAGCCGTCAGGCCCGCAGTTCCTGCGTGACCAGGTCCGGGACGCCCCGGGCGCCGAGAATCCCTGGATCGGTGCCGAGCTCGTCGAGCGTGATGCGGTGGATGCGCGCCCGCGGGATCAGCTCGTACCACTGTTCGGCGACGGCGAGCGGATGCACCGGATCGTCGACCGCCGCCACGACGGTGGTCGGAACGCGCAGTGCTGCAAGCGATTCCGCGTCCGGCCAGGCATAGGTGGCGGCCTCTTCCAGCGCCGACGGCAGATCGGGCCAGTGCGTGCGCCACGACTGGGTCAGCGCCCGGCCCAGCCAGGCCGGGCTGCCCGCGCGCATCCGTTCGATCACCGGTTCCAAGCCGTCGGCGCGCAGCTGAGCCGCGGTGCTCGCCGCGCTGAGCGCCGCCGGGCACCCCGTGATATCGGAACCGGTCCAGGCCGGCAGGGCCGCGACCACCCCGAACGCCGATTCCGAGTGGGCGCCGGCCCATTCCACCGCGATCGCGGCGCCCAGCGAAATCCCCGCGGCGAGCACCGGGCCGAGGAGGGCCGCCTCGTCCAGCGCCGCCCGGCAGCTCGCGACCACGGCCCGCGGCTGCGGCTCCACCGCGATGAACGGCAGATCCATTGCGGCACAAGCGGGTTCGAACGCTCGCCGGGCGAAGTCGGCATCGGATCCGGTGCCCGGCAGGGCGACGACGACGGCCGGGCGCGAGCCGCCGGCACGGGGTAGTTCTGCCACGGCCGCAGCCTAGCCGCTGGGCCGGATGAGCCTCGCGCCCCTCCGATCACCGGCGGAGCCCGGCGGTCCGGCGCGCCCTTCCGGTGCGCGAAAAACGTGTTGTCGACCACTCGAATCCGAGGGTTCGCGCGCGGATCGGCGGGGAACCCAGCAAACGGTGCGGTCAGCGCCGTGACGGTGGTGCCGGGCTCCCGTAGCGAGGGCGTCCGGGTGCATCTACAGTGGCGGTGTACGGCCCATCAGCCGGTCGTGTGGGAAACCGACGACGTGTGACCCACGCCGTCTGTAGTGCAGGAAGTGTTGCAAGATGCCTTTCACAGGCGGAAACAAGGCGGGTTCCGGTGCCGCGGGCAAGGTAGGCCCCGACAGCGGTTATGTCCGGCGTCTGGGGCGTCGTCTGACGGCCGATCTCGACGTACTCGATGCGGAGGAGCTGGCGGAGACCTCCGAAGCGTCGGGCGCGTGCAGGGCGGCGGAATGCCGACGTGGCGAAGAGGTCACCATGCTGGGGCGATTGCGCAGTGTGGAGGCCTGTCCGAAGTCGGCCAGCGCTTCGGTGGAGGCCGAATTCTTCGACGGCACCGACGCGGTGACCCTGGTATGGATCGGCAGGCGCCGCATACCCGGTGTCGAATCGGGACGCCGTATCCTGGTCCGTGGCCGCATCGGTGAACGCGATGGCGCCAAGGTGATGTTCAACCCCTACTACGAACTCCGCGAGAATTCCTGACGTATGCCGATACCCCACAACAACGAGGGCGCCGACCCGGCCGCCGTGGCCGGACACCGCGCGAACCCCGTTGCAGGGCGCGGCCGTCACCGCCTACGCGAGTCCGGCGGTGATGCTCCGCGTCATCCCGCCGCCGGCGAGGACGACGATTCTTACACCGGCGAGGACCGCGAGGAGGAGATCGAGCAGACGCTGCTCGAACAACTCGGTGGTATCAGCGGACTGATCTACTCCACGCTGCCGGTGGTGGTGTTCGTCCCCGCCAATACGCTGTGGGGCCTGACGGCCGCCATCTGGGCGGCGCTGGCCACCGCCGCCGGTGTCCTGATCTGGCGGCTGATCCGCCGGTCGCCGATCCAGCCGGCGATCTCCGGGTTCATCGGTGTCGCGGTCTGCGCCTTCATCGCCCACCGCACCGGCGCCGCGAAGGGCTACTTCCTCTTCGGCATCTGGGCGAGTCTGGTCTACGCCGGGGTCTTCCTGGTGTCGTTGCTGGTGCGCTGGCCGCTGGCCGGCGTGATCTGGGGTGTGCTCAACGGCCACGGCCACAGCTGGCGTTCGGATCGGCGCGCGATGCGACTCTACGATCTGGCCACGGTGGTGTGGGTGATCGTCTTCGGCGCCCGGTACCTGGTGCAGAATCATTTCTACGACACCGACAGCACCGGCTGGCTGGCCGCCGCCCGCATCGCGATGGGCTGGCCGTTGACCGCGGTCGCGCTGCTGGTGACGGTGTGGGCGGTGCGCCGCGCCGGCCATATGCCGGTCTCCTCGGCCACCGAATAGCGCGCCGAACAGTATCGGCGGACCGAACCGACTCCGAGTCGGGTAATGCCCCCGATTCTGGGGGCGGACAACGATGGGGTGGGCGGAACCCACCCCTGGGGTATCTATTCCACGAACCGGATTCGGCGCACGATCGTGTCAGTCAGTAGCGATCGGCGAGAGGATCCCCGGTGGATACCGAGAACGACACGGTGACGGTGCCCGGCCCGGCGAAGGGCGCGGGAGTCCGTTCGCCGAGATCGGCGCCCGCGGGGTCCGACAGCCGCCGCGCCGCCGCCGAACTGGACCGCCTGATCGGCCCGGCCGCCGCGGGCGACCAGCGCGCGGTCACCGAGATCATCCGGATCGTGCACCCGCTGGTGCGCCGCTATTGCGCCGCACGCGTCGGAAGCAGCAACAATCCGCACGTCACCGCGGACGACATCGCGCAGGAGATCTGTATCGCGACCGTCACCGCGATTCCCCGCTACCGCGATCAGGGAAAATCGTTCCTGGCGTTCGTCTACGGCATCTCCGCCAACAAGGTGGCTGACGCGTTCCGCCGCGCCCAGCAGCATCCGTCCTATCCGGTGGCCGAATTCCCCGACACCGCCTCCACCGCGCCGGGACCCGAGGAGCTGGCGCTCAACCTGGAACGCCGCCAAGCCACCCGCGAGCTCATGAAGATTCTCGCGCCGGCCCATCGGGAGGTGCTGGTGATGCGGATCGTGCTCGGCTGGACGGCCGCGCAGACCGCCGAGGCCATCGGCACGAGTCCCGGCGTGGTCCGGGTCATGCAGCATCGCGCGCTGACCAAGCTGCGCGCGCAACTGCTCCCCGAAACCGCCTGAGCGGATTCAGATCGCGGGCGGCTCCGCGCCGGCGGGAGTCGCGCCCGCCGGTTCCGTGGCCAGACTGCGGCGCAGTTCGTCCTCGGCCTCCACCGTGGACACGAACAGCAGCTCGTCCTCGCCCTCCAGCGGATCGTCGGGCTGGGGGACGATCACCCGGCCGCCGCGCAGGATCGTCACCAGGGCGACGTCGCGGGGCAGAGAGAGCGTACGCACCGCGCGACCGGCCAGCGCGGTGTCGGTGGGCAGGGTGATCTCGACGAGGTTCGCCTGGCCCTGACGCAGCGTCATCAGCCGGACCAGGTCGCCGACCGAGACCGCTTCCTCGGCCAGCGAGGCCAGCAGCCGCGGTGTCGAGACCGCGACGTCCACACCCCAGGAACCGTCGAACAGCCACTCGTTGCGCGGATCGTTGACCCGCGCGACCACGCGGCGCACCCCGAATTCGGTCTTGGCAAGCAGGCTGAACACGAGATTGGCCTTGTCGTCGCCGGTGGCCGCGATCACCACCTCGTAGTCCTGCAGGCCCGCTTCCTCGAGCAGTTCGAGTTCGCAGGCGTCGCCGTGCATCCAGACGGCCGAGGCGGCGACCGTCGGGTCGATGTGGTCGAGCCGCCGCTCGAGCAGGGTGACCCGATGCCCGCCCCGCAGCAATTCCTGGGCGATGGAGCGGCCGACGGCGCCTGCTCCCGCGATCGCTACGTTCACGACTTGTCCTCGCTCGAAGGGGCGGTGGCGGCGACGGCCACGGCCTCGCCGACCTTGTCGGAGACGGCGGCGATGTAGACCGTGTCGTCGGCCTGCAGCACCGTTTTGCTGGTGGGCAGCAGCGCCTGCCCGAAGCGGACCAGGAAGGCCACCCGCACCGGTACCGCATCTTCCAGATCCCGCACGGTACGCCCGTACCAGTCCTCGTGCAGAACGAGTTCGGTGACCGAGCCGGTGCCCGTGGGATCGCGCCAGGTGGCGGTGGTTTCGTCGCCGGTGAGCGTGCGCAGGAACCGGTCGGTGGTCCACGGCACGGTGGCGATCGTGGGAATGCCGAGCCGCTCGTAGACCGCCGCGCGCTTGGCGTCGTAGATGCGGGCCACCACCCGTTCCACCCCGAAGGTCTCGCGGGCCACACGTGCGGAGATGATGTTGGAGTTGTCGCCGTTGGACACCGCGGCGAACGCGCCGGCGCGCTCGATGCCCGCGCGGATCAGCACGCCCCGATCGAAGCCGACGCCGGTGACCCGCTCCCCGGGAAAGTCCTTGCCCAGGCGCAGGAATGCGCCCGGATCCCGGTCGATCACGGCTACCTCGTGGCCGATCCGGACCAGGGCGCGTGCCAATGCGGAGCCGACTCGGCCGCACCCCATGATCACTACGTACACCGTGTCAACCCCAATTCCGCCGAAAACCGTGGTGTCCGGTCTGGTTCCCTCTCGAGGGAACCGTACCCGTTGACGGTTCCCCGCAGCATGTTCCCCCATCGGCCGGGACCGAAACGCGAGTGAACCGCCCGCTATGTCACATCCGGTCCTGCCCTTATGCTGTGCCGAGTGTCCAAGTTGACGACGGCCGTCAAGCGTATGGTGGTCGGCCGCCCTTTCCGTAGCGATTCCCTGGGACATACCCTGCTGCCCAAGCGGATCGCGCTGCCCGTCTTCGCCTCCGACGCGCTGTCGTCGGTGGCGTATGCGCCCGAGGAGATCTTCCTCGTGCTGTCCACGGCGGGTTTGTCCGCCTACGTCTACACGCCGTGGATCGGGCTGGCGGTCGCGACCGTGATGGCGGTCGTGGTCGCCAGTTATCGGCAGAATGTGCACGCCTATCCGTCCGGTGGCGGTGACTACGAGGTCGCGACGGTCAATCTCGGCCCGATGGCCGGGCTCACCGTCGGCAGTGCGTTGATGGTCGACTACGTCCTCACCGTCGCGGTGTCGATCTCCTCGGCGGCGTCGAACATCGGGTCCGCGGTGCCGTTCGTGTCCACCCACAAAGTGCTGTTCGCGGTGGCGGCGATCGTTCTGCTGACCGCCATGAATCTGCGCGGCGTGCGCGAATCGGGGACCACGTTCTCGATTCCCACCTACGGCTTCATGATCGGGATCTTCCTGATGCTGGCCTGGGGAGCGGTACGGATCTTCGTCTTCGGCGACGACCTGCACGCCGAATCCTCCGGATTCGGTCTCAACGGCAACGAGTCGCATCTGCAGGGCATCGCCTTCACCTTCCTGATCGCGCGCGCGTTCTCCTCCGGATGTGCGGCGCTGACCGGTGTGGAGGCGATCAGCAACGGCGTGCCCGCGTTCCGCAAGCCGAAATCCCGCAATGCCGCCACGACACTGCTGATGCTGGGTGTCATCGCCGTCACCCTGCTGATGGGCATCATCCTGATGGCGCGCAAGCTCGGTGTCGTCTTCGCGGCGAACTCGTCCGATCTGGTCGGGGCGCCGGCCGGCTATGAACAGAAGACGCTGGTCGCTCAGCTGGCGCACACGATCTTCGACGGTTTCCCGCTCGGCTTCTTCTACATCACCATCGTCACCGCGCTGATCCTGGTGCTGGCCGCGAACACCGCCTTCAACGGCTTCCCGGTGCTCGGCTCGATCCTGGCGCAGGACCGGTTCCTGCCCCGGCAGCTGCACACCCGTGGCGACCGGCTGGCGTTCAGCAACGGCATCCTGTTCCTGTCCGGCGCCGCGATCGCGTTCGTGGTCCTGTTCGGCGCCGAGGTGACGCGGCTGATCCAGCTCTACATCGTCGGTGTGTTCGTCTCGTTCGTGCTGAGCCAGACCGGCATGCTGCGGCACTGGACGCGGCTGTTGCGTACCGAAACCGATCCGGCGGTGCGCCGGCGGATGCTGCGCTCACGCGTCATCAACGCCATCGGCCTGACCATGACCGGCGCCGTGCTGATCATCGTGCTCATCACAAAATTCCTCGCCGGCGCCTGGATCGCGATCGTCACCATGGCCGCGATCTTCGGCCTGATGCGGCTGATCCGCCGCCACTACGACACCGTCGGGCGCGAGCTCGAGGAGCAGGAATTCACCGGGGTGCTGCCCAGCCGCACCCATTCGATCGTGCTGGTGTCGAAACTGCATCTGCCGACGCGGCGCGCGCTCGCCTACGCCCGGGCCACCCGCCCGGACACGCTGGAGGCGGTCACCGTCAACGTCGACGAACCCGACACCCGGGCGCTGGTGCGGGAGTGGGCCGACAGCGATATTCCGGTGCCGCTCAAGGTGATCGAATCGCCCTACCGCGAAATCACCAAGCCGGTGGTGGATTACGTGAAGCGGGTGCGCAAGGATTCGCCGCGCGATGTGGTGACGGTCTTCATCCCCGAATACGTGGTCGGCCACTGGTGGGAGCAGTTGCTGCACAACCAGAGTGCGCTGCGGCTCAAGGGCCGGTTGCTGTTCGAGCCGGGCGTGATGGTGACGAGCGTGCCGTGGCAGCTGAGTTCGTCGGCCAAGGCACTCCGCCCCGAAGTGGTCAACGCCCCGGGCTCGGTTCGCCGCGGTTACGAGGATCGTTCGTGAGTGCCGGGCCGGACTGGTCCGGACGCACCCTGCAGGTGCGGCTGGGACCACCCGGCCACGGTGGTTTCTGCGTCGCCCGGCACGAGGGCCGGGTGCTCTTCGTCCGGCACGGTCTGCCCGGGGAACTGGTGCGTGCCCGGGTGACCGAGGACCGCGGCGGCTCGTTCTGCCGCGCCGAGGCGATCGACATTCTGGAGGCGTCGCCGGACCGCGTGGCGCCGAATTGCCCGGTCTCGGGTCCCGGCGGCGCCGGCTGCTGCGATTTCGCCTTCGCCACCCCGCAGGCGCAGCGTGCCCTGAAGGCGTCGGTCGTCCGCGAGCAGTTGCGGCGGCTCGCGCACTGGGAGACCGACATCGTCGTGGAGACGCTCCCGGTGCGCGAGACCGGTCTCGGATCCGAGGCGGGTGGTGCGGGACGCTCCCGCGGGCCGGCGGCCGGGTCCGAACCGGATGCCGATCACCGGCTCCGCGAGGATGCGACCGTGGTCGTCCCCGGCGGCGAGGCGCCCGAGGTGGGGTGGCGCACTCGGGTGCGATTGGTTGTCGATGCCGAGGGCCGTGCCGGCGTACATCGGTATCGCAGCAGTGACGTGATCACGGATTTGCGCTGCCCCCAACCTGTTTCGGGCGCGATGGACGGCATCGCCGACCGCGCGTGGACTCCCGGCGCCGAATTGGTGATCGCCGTCGACGCGGACGGCCTGCGCCATATCGTGGAACTCGCGCCGCCGGCCGCACCCCCGCGGCGTGGCGGCGATCGCCGCGCGACCGCCGCGCGCCGTGCCGCCGCGCATGCGCGGCGCGCGGAGCGCGTGGTGTCCGGCAGCGGACGGGCGGTGCAGTATGTGGCCGGCCGCCGCTGGGAGGTCTCCGCGACCGGCTTCTGGCAGCCGCATCGCGATGCGGCGCAACGCTATTCGGATGTGGTGGCCGAGTGGGCCGACCTCGCTCCGGGCGCCACCGCATGGGATCTGTACTGCGGCGCCGGTGTCTTCGCCGCGCGCCTGGCCGAGCAGACCGGTCCCGGCGGATCCGTGCTCGGCGTCGAATCGGCGCGCTCGGCGGTGGCCGACGGCACCGCCGCCCTGCGCGACCTGCCCGCCGTCGACCTGCGCTCCGATCGGGTCGAACGCTGGATCGCCGCCCAGGAGCGCGCCCCCGAGGTCGTCGTCCTCGATCCGCCGCGTGCGGGCGCCGGGAAACAGGTCATCACCCCGCTCGCCGCCGCCGCGCCCGCGCGCATCGTCCACATCGGTTGCGATCCAGCGGCCTTCGCTCGAGACGTGGGACTCTACCGGGAGGCGGGTTACCGAGTACGCCAGCTGCGCGCCTTCGATGCCTTCCCCGCGACGCATCACGTGGAGTGCCTGGCGCTGTTCGAACGGGCGTAGACAGCGGCGGCGTCGACGAGGTCGGCCGGTGATCCCGTCGGACAGGCGTCGCGGGCGTAGGTAACGGGGGAGCTGTCGGAGACGGCGACCTACTGCCGGCGAGATCTGTTGCGGTTCAACTCAACTGCCAGGTCGCCCGCAGATCCGCGGTGACCTCGTGCTCACCGTATTCGACCGGAACCGGGGCGCCCGGGGCCGCTGATCGAGCGGCTACGAAACGGATATCGCCGCGGGGTTCCGGTGTCGCCGCGGCGTTTTCGGTGATCTCCAGCACCGGTCCGAGCGCGCGTTCGGCGCGGACCGCGTAGCGGCGGGCGCGGTCGAGGGCGTCGTCCCACGCCGCTTCCCGGGCGCGGATCAGCAGGTCGGCGCGGTCGGCGACGGTGAGGTTCAGCCCGCCCAAGCGGACATCGTCGCCCCCCGCCTCCACGGCCCGGGCGATCACGGCCGCGGGATCGGCAGCCGCGGGATCGGCAGCTGCGTCAGCGGCGGCGGGATCGGCCGGGATGCGCAGGTTCACCGTCAGCGATGTGGTCGCCACGTACCCGGTGATGCGTGTGCCCTCGTTCTCGGTCCACGTCGTCTCGGTCCGCACGGACAATCCGGTGGTGGCGATATCGCTCGCGGCGACGCCGTCGGCGCGCAGGGCGCCGGTGACCGCTGCGGTGCGTTCACCGGCCCGGCCGTAGGCCGCCGCCACCGCCTCGGCGCGCGTTTCGATCGAGATCGATACCTGCATCCGATCGGGCGTCGCCGTGGCCACCCCGTGACCGAACGTCGTGACGGTGGCGGGACGGGAAATATCGGCTCGCTGCTGCCCTGAAATATCGGCTCGCTGCTGCTCGGCGGTCATATCGTCCTTCCTGCGGGCGGGACGGGCAGTCACCCACTGTAATGCGGTTGATCTATGTCGAGCCTCACACCGATATCGGATGTCGCAGCTCGCCGGTCGTTCCCGTCGTCGGGGCCCGACGCGGCTCCGTAGACTGTTCGAAACAGATGAGCCACGGAGAGGGAGCGAGAACGGTGGGAGTTCTTTCCCGGGTCGATACGCCCGAGGACCTGCGCCGGCTGACGGTGCCGCAGCTGCGCGAGCTGGCCGAGGAGATTCGGGAGTTCCTGGTCCGCAAAGTAGCGGTCACCGGCGGTCATCTGGGCCCGAATCTGGGGGTGGTGGAATTGACCATCGCCCTGCACCGGGTCTTCGACTCCCCGGCCGACCCGATCATCTTCGACACCGGCCACCAGGCCTACGTGCACAAGATCCTCACCGGCCGCAAGGACAAATTCGATCGGCTGCGCAAACAGGGCGGCCTGTCGGGCTACCCGAGCCGCGCCGAGAGCGAGCACGACTGGGTGGAGTCCTCGCACGCCTCGGCCTCGCTGTCCTATGCCGACGGTCTGGCCAAGGCCTTCGCGCTGACCGGGCAGGATCGCCACGTGGTCGCCGTCGTCGGTGACGGTGCGCTCACCGGCGGCATGTGCTGGGAGGCGTTGAACAATATCGCCGCGGGCCCGGATCGGTCGCTGATCATCGTGGTCAACGACAACGGCCGCTCGTATTCGCCGACCATCGGCGGATTGGCCGACCGGTTGACCGCGCTGCGCATGCAACCGGCCTACGAGCAGGCGCTCGACGCCACCAAGCGGTTCGTCCAGGGCATTCCGCGCGTCGGCAGCTCGGCCTATTCGATGCTGCACGCGCTCAAGGCCGGCATCAAGGACGCGGTCGCCCCGCAGGAGCTGTTCAGCGATCTCGGGCTCAAGTACGTCGGCCCGGTGGACGGGCACGATCCGGTGGCGCTCGAGGCCGCGCTGCGCCGCGCCAAGGATTTCGGCGGCCCGGTCGTGGTGCACGCGGTGACGCTCAAGGGCCGCGGATATCAGCCCGCGGTCGACCACGTCGCCGACCAGATGCATTCCATCGGCGCCATCGACCCCGAGACCGGACAGCCGACCGGCGGCAAGACCGTCGGATGGACATCGGTGTTCTCCGAGGAACTGATCCGCCACGGTGAACAGCGCGACGATATCGTCGCCCTCACCGCCGCCATGTCGGGTCCGACCGGGCTCGCGCCGTTCGGTGAGCGGTTCCCCGACCGGCTGTTCGATGTGGGTATCGCCGAACAGCATGCGATGACCTCCGCCGCCGGCCTGGCGCTGGGTGGTCTGCATCCGGTGGTGGCGATCTACTCGACCTTCCTCAACCGCGCGTTCGACCAGCTGCTGATGGATGTGGCGCTGCTGAAGCTGCCGGTGACCCTGGTGCTGGACCGCGCCGGCATCACCGGTGACGACGGGGCCAGCCACAACGGCATGTGGGATCTGTCGGTGCTGGGCATCGTGCCCGGCATCCGCGTCGCCGCCCCGCGCGATGCGGTGACCCTGCGCGAGGAACTGGCCGAGGCGCTGGCCGTCGCCGACGGGCCGACCGCCCTGCGTTTCCCGAAAGGTCCTGTCGTCGAGGAGGTTTCGGCGCTGGAACGGCTCGACGGTGTCGACGTGCTGCGGATGCCGGAAGGCTCCTCGGCGCAGGCGGTGCGCGGTGACGTCCTCCTGGTGGCGGTCGGCGCGCTCGGCGCCACCGCGGTCGCCGCGGCGGATCTGCTGGCGGATCGCGGGATTTCGGTGACGGTGGTGGATCCGCGCTGGGTGCTGCCGGTCTCCGACACCATCGTCAAACTGGCCGAGAACTATCGCATGGTGGTCACCGTCGAGGACGGCGGCCTGCACGGCGGTATCGGATGCACCGTCTCCGCGCGGCTGCGCGATTCCGGACTCGACGTGCCGACCCGCGAACTCGGCGTGCCGCAGCAGTTCCTGG
The DNA here is from genome assembly GCF_001665865.1 of Nocardia sp. 852002-20019_SCH5090214. NCBI lineage: Bacteria > Bacillati > Actinomycetota > Actinomycetes > Mycobacteriales > Nocardiaceae > Nocardia > Nocardia sp. 852002-20019_SCH5090214. The sequence goes on from NZ_LZMK01000293.1 coordinate 81,885, forward strand.
AGCACAGCTCGCGCGCCCAGATCCATCAGGAGCTGGGCCTGACGGCCGAGAACATCGCCGAGCGCGTTACCCGGTGGCTGACCGGTGGTGCGGTGTAGATTCTGAAACCGGTTACAGTTTTCGTCGCCGGTAGGAGTCTGCATGTCGTTCGTGCTCGTCGAGAAGCCTCGCCCGCAGATCGCGCTGGTCACCCTGAACCGGCCCGAACGCATGAACGCCATGGCGTTCGACGTCATGATCCCGCTGCGGGAGACACTCGAGTCCGTGGCCGCCGACAACGAGGTCCGCGTCGTCGTGCTCACCGGCGCGGGCCACGGGTTCTGCTCCGGCGCCGATCTGCAGGGCGCCGGCCGGGTCCCGAATATCGAGGGCCTCACCCGCACCACCGTGGCGCGCCGTTCCATGGATCTGCTCGACAATGTGATGACCACACTGCGGCGCATGCATCAGCCGGTGATCGCGGCGATCAACGGGGCCGCGATCGGCGGTGGGTTCTGCCTGAGTATGGCCACCGATATCCGCATCGCATCGGAGCAGGCCTATTTCCGTGCCGCCGGCATCAACAACGGACTGACCTCCGCCGAACTCGGCATCAGCTATCTGTTGCCGCGCGCGATCGGCGCCTCCCGCGCCTTCGAGATCATGCTGTCCGGCCGTGACATCGACGCCGCCGAGGCCGAGCGGATCGGCCTGGTCTCCCGCACGGTCGCCGCCGACAAACTTCTCGACACGTGTTACGAACTGGCCGAACGCATCATCGGCTACAGCCGGGTCGGCACCGAGCTCACCAAGCGCATGCTGTGGAGCGGGATGGAGGCCGGCAGCCTGGAGTCACATATGCAGCACGAAGGTACGGCGCAACTGTACGTGCGGCTGACCACCGAGAATTTCGACGAGGCCATCCGCGCGCGCCGCGACCGGCGCACACCGGTCTACGAGGACTGAGCCGGCTCCGGGAACAGCGCCGCGGCCAGCTCGGGAACCGCCAGTTCGCGCTGCCAGGTCCGGGCGCCCCCGGCCTCGAGATATTTGTCGATCACGGCCGCGGGGTCCGACGGCGTTGCGCCGGTGCGGAATTCGGGCAGCCCGTCCCAGCACAGCCGGCGCAACAGATCGGGAGTCAGCAGATTCTCCACCGGCACAGCCTGTCGTTCCGACAGTCCGTTCATCGCCGCCCGGGCGGCGGCCAGGCGAGCCGCCGCGACCGGATCGCGGCGCTCCCAGCGATTGACCGGCGGCGGACCGTCGAACGGCTGCGACATCGGCGGCAACTCCGAATCCGGCAGCGCGCGAGCACGTTCCACCGCGGTGAGCCATTCCCGTGAATATCTGCGCTGCCGCGGACCACCGAACACCGGCAGGGCGCGCAACTGCGGCACCGTCTTCGGATCCGCCTGTGCCGCGGCGATGATCGCCGAATCCGGCAGAATCCGCGCCGGGGCCACATCGCGATGACGCGCGATACCGTCACGCGCCGTCCACAATTCGCGGACGGTCGCGAGCTGCCGCGCCCGCCGCAGCGTGTGGATGCCCGAGGTGCGCCGCCAGCGATCCGGCTTCGGCGGCGCGGGCCGGGCGGTGCGCACATGGTCGAATTCCTGTGCGGCCCAATCGGATTTACCCTGATCGCTCAGCGCTGCCGCGACCTCGTCGCGCAATTCGACCAGCAGTTCCACGTCCAGGGCCGCGTAGTTGAGCCAGTCCTGCGGCAGCGGCCGGGTCGACCAGTCGGCCGCGCCGTGTCCCTTGCGCAGTTCCCGGCCCAGCAGCCGCGCCACCATAGCGGCCAATCCGACCCGCTCGAATCCGGCCAACCGGCCACCCAGTTCGGTGTCGAACAGCCGGGCCGGTCGCAGCCCCAGTTCGGCCAGGCACGGCAGGTCCTGGTCGGCGGAGTGCAGTACCCATTCCAGGTCGTTGATCACCGCCGCCAAGGCGTCCACCGCGGCCGGATCCGGAATCGGGTCGATGAGGAAGGTCCCGCTGCCGCGCCGGCGCAATTGGATCAGATAGGCCCGGTTGGAATAGCGGAATCCGGAGGCGCGTTCGGCGTCGACGGCCAGCGGGCCGGAACCGGCGGCCAGCGCGGCGGCCGCTTCCGCGATCTCACGAGCGGAATCGAGAACCGGAGGAATGCCGTCGGCCGGGGCGAGCAGAGGAACCACGCTGTCCGCGTCCTGCTGCGCGGGCTGGTGCTGCGATGCGGGTGATGTCCTCGAGATGGTGTCGGACTCGTCGGCTTCGGGCATAGCCCGAACTCTACGTGTCGCTCAGAACTGGTCGTCGGCAATCTGCGGATGCGGCCGCAAATGGGTGATGCCGGCCGGGGGCAGTCCCGCCGCGTAGGCCAGCACCTCGCAGAACGCCTCGACATGCGGGGCCAGCTGGGGTGAGCCGACCGTCCACGAGGCACGCAACTCCAGCTGATAGGCGCGCGGTGGCCCGGCGATATCGCCGTAGCGGACCGAACTCGTGGAGGTCACCGTGCCGCCGAGCGCCGTGAACTCCTCGCCGCGCGATTCCAGGGCGTCGACCAGCCAGCTCCAGGCGACCTCCGGCAGCAGCGGATCGCCCGCCAAGGCCGCGTCGATATCGGCCTGGATGTAGGCCACCAATCGGAAAACGCCGTGCCAGGCCTCGTGCCCGTTCGGGTCGTGCAGCAGGATCAGGCGGCCGAAGGCGTCGTCGTCGGAATCGACCGGGATGACATTGGTGTCGGGATGCTTGACCTCGGCTCCGATGGCGTACGAAAAGGGTGCCAGGCGTTGTGGGGGCCGGATCGGTGCGAGCTCGATCCGAGGATGGACGGATGCGGTGCCCATCGCATCGACCGCGGCGCGAAACTGGGCTGGTTCGCTGTCAGGGCCCGGGGTCGGTGCGGCGCCGTCGCGGAAGTCGAGCGGTGTCACGACTGTGAACGGTAGACCTCTCCGGTGTCCGGCACGCGGAGGCGCGCCGCTACGGGCGCTGTGACCGGGCGTGGACGGCCGCGCGGGTAGGCGCCCGGCGGCGGCATACGATAGCGGGGATGAGCACACCAACCCGCCGCCGCTTGCCCGATGCGCCCTTCCTCGCCGCCGCCACCGGCGCCGGACCCGGCCGCCGTCCCGTCTGGTTCATGCGGCAGGCCGGACGGTCCCTGCCCGAGTACCGCGAACTCCGCGCGGGCATCGGGATGCTGGAGTCGTGTTTCGATCCGGAGCTGGTGTGCGAGATCACGCTGCAGCCGATCCGCCGCCACGGTGTGGACGCGGCAATCCTGTTCTCCGACATCGTCGTTCCGCTCAAGGCGGCCGGCATCGAGCTCGATATCGTGCCCGGCGTGGGGCCGGTGATCGCGAATCCGGTGCGCTCGGTCGACGATGTGCGCGCGCTGCCGCGGCTGCGCCGCGAGGAGGTCGGCGCGATCACCGACGGTGTGCGGCTGTTGCTCGACGAACTCGGCGAGACGCCGCTCATCGGATTCGCCGGTGCCCCTTTCACTCTCGCGTCCTATCTGGTGGAGGGCGGCCCCAGCCGCAACCACGAACGGACCAAGGCGCTGATGCTCGGCGACCCGCAGACCTGGCACGCGCTGCTCGGTGTGCTCACCGATATCACCGTGGAATTCCTGCGCGCCCAGATCGCGGCCGGGGTGGACGCGGTGCAATTGTTCGACTCGTGGGCGGGCGCGTTGTCGCTGGCGCAGTACCGGGAATTCGTTCTGCCGCATTCGGAACGGGTTTTCGCCGAGATCGGGGAAGCCGGTGTGCCGCGCATCCACTTCGGGGTCGGCACGGGTGAACTGCTGGGTGCGATGGGGGAGGCCGGAGCCGATGTCGTCGGCGTCGATTGGCGGGTGCCGCTGACTGCCGCCGCGCGCCGCGTCGGGCCGGGAAAAGCCTTGCAGGGCAATCTCGATCCGGCCGTCCTGTTCGCGGGCAGCTCGGTCGTCGAGCGTGAGATCCGCCGCATCGCCCACGAGGCGGACGAGGCGATCACCCTCGGCGCCACCGGTCATATCTTCAACCTGGGCCACGGCGTGCTGCCCGACACCGACCCCGGCGCCATCACCGCGGCGGTCGAACTGATCCACAGCCTGCCCACGCCGCTGTAAGCCCTAATCGTCGCCAGTGGTGCGGCGGACTCACGCACGTGGAACCGTGAGCGTGGCATCGAGGCGGTACCTGGGCACCCCTCGCGAGGCGAGTACGTTGCAGGGGTGCGGTAGCGTCGCGCGCCGGCGCGGGGACGAGTTGAGGAGCAGCTATGCGGGTCGTGGTGGTCGGGGGCGGGATCAGTGGTCTGGTCGCGGCGTATCGGCTGCGAGTGGCCCTCGGCTCGGAGCTCGAACTGGTGCTGGTGGAGCGGCGCGACCGGGTCGGTGGCATTCTGCACACCGGTAAGCTGGCAGGGGAGCCGGTGGATCTGGGTGCGGAGGCGTTCGTGGGCCGACGGCCCGAAATCCCGGCGCTGCTCGCGGAATTGGGGCTGACCGAGCAGCTGGTGCATCCGGCCGGGCGGCGACCGCTGATCTGGTCCGGTGCCAGCGCCCACCCCCTGCCCGAAGGCACGCTGATGGGCATTCCCACCGGGCCCGATGCCGTGGCCGGCCTGGTGGACGCCGAGACGCTCGACCGGATCGCCGCCGAGCCCGGCCGGCCGCTGCGCTGGGAACGTGGCGGTGACGTGTCGGTCGCCGAGCTGGTCGGCGACCGTTTTGGTGCGCAGGTGGTGCAACGCAGTGTCGATCCGCTGCTGGGCGGGGTGTATGCCGGGCGTGCGGAGTCGATCGGCGTGCGCGCGGCGCTGCCGACCCTGGCCGCCGCCCTCGACGCCGGCGCCCCGAATCTCACCCGGGCGGTCGCCGACGCCCTGCCGCCGCCGTCCACCGCCCCGGTTTTCGGCGGCCTGCGCGACGGATATCGGGCGCTGCTCGACGCCCTGCGCGAGGCCGCCGCGCCGAAGGTCGAAACCGATACGGCCGCAACGGGTCTGGCGCGTACGGCCACCGGATGGCGGATCGATCCGGTCGGCGAGGCCGACGCGGTGATTCTCGCCACCCCGGCGCCCGTCACCGCCGAGTTGCTGCGGTCGGTGGCTCCGGAAGCAGCCGCGGCCGCGGCCGGTATCGAACTGTCCTCATCCGCCGTGGTCGCCCTGGGCCTGCCGGCCGACACCCCACTGCCCGACAATTCCGGCATTCTGGTCGCCACCGGAGAACCGTTGCGCGCCAAGGCCTTTACCCTCTCCAGCCGCAAATGGCCGCATCTGGCCGAGCGCGACGTGGCGCTGGTACGCGCCTCGTTCGGCCGCTTCGGTGACGACACCCCGCTGAGCTGGTCGGACGACGATCTCGTCGCGGCCGCCGTGGCCGACCTCTCCACCGTGACCGGTCTCGCGATCCACCCCGAAACGGCCCTGGTGCAACGCTGGCGCGGCGGCCTCCCGCAGTACGCGCCCGGCCACACCACTCGGATCACCGAACTGGAATCGGCGGTTGCCGCACTGCCCGGCCTCGCGATCGCCGGAGCGTACCTGCACGGCGTCGGCGTCCCGGCCTGTGCCGCCTCGGGAACCGCTGCGGCGCAACGCATTCTGACCCGATGATCGATTCGTAGTGGACGATCGGGTTCGCTCCGGTCGGCGGCGGCGCACAGCAATGCCGGTGCCGAGTGACCAGCCGACTGTCCGTGCAGAACTCGATCGGCCCGCATCGGCCCGGGAAGACCGGCCTGCGAGCCCACGGCCTTGCCTCGCCGATTCCGGGCCGTCGACGCGCATCGAACGGGTGGCGGACAACCGATGTCGGCCGACCGCGTGCGGGCGCCTGTACGCGAAGCGACCGTGCCGAACAACACGGGTGCGGGCGTTCTGCTGGACACCGCCCAGTGGCACGATGGAGGCTATGGCGCGACTCGATTACCAAGCTCTCAATTCGACCATCCGGTATCTGATGTTCTCGGTGTTCCAGGTCAAACCCGGAGTGCTGGGGGATCAGCGCGACACCGTGGTCAAGCAGGCGCGGGAATTCTTCGACTCGCTCGAGGAGCGTGGCGTCGTGGTCCGCGGCCTCTACGACGTGGCGGGGCTGCGCGCCGACGCCGATTTCATGATCTGGTGGCATGCCGAGCGGATCGAGGATGTGCAGGCCGCCTACGCCGATTTCCGCCGCACCACCGATCTGGGGCGCGCGAGCACGCCGGTGTGGAGCAACGCCGCCCTGCATCGCCCCGCGGAGTTCAACAAGAGCCACATCCCGGCCTTCCTGGCCGGGGAGGAACCGGGCAACTACATCTGCGTCTACCCGTTCGTGCGCTCCTACGACTGGTACCTGCTGCCCGACGAGGAGCGTCGTCGCATGCTCGCCGACCACGGCAAGCAGGCCCGCGCCTATCCGGACGTGCGGGCCAACACCGTGGCCTCGTTCGCCCTCGGCGACTACGAGTGGATTCTCGCCTTCGAGGCCCCGGAACTGCACCGCATCGTCGACCTGATGCGCGATCTGCGCGCCACCGACGCCCGCAACCACGTGCGCGAGGAGATTCCGTTCTTCAGCGGCCCGCGCGTGGATGTCGAGCAGTTGGTCAACGCCCTGCCCTGAGCCTCGACGCCCTGCCCTGAGCCTCGAAAACACCGTCCTGAGCGGCGCGATCCGCCGGTGCCCCCGGAATTCGGGGCGTGCCGGGATGCGGCCGGGCCCGTAGGGTCTTCCCGTCAGCTCGGTCGCGCGCCTGCTCGGCGCGCGATCCGCAGCGGTCGGCGGATCGCATCCGGCACGCTCGGGCGGTGAGTTTCAACCGGCGCCGCGATCAGCCCGCCGCGTCGTCCGAGGGGTGCAGGCGCAGCGCGATCGAGTTGATGCAATACCGCTTGTCGGTCGGGGTCGCATAACCCTCGCCCTCGAAGACGTGCCCGAGGTGGCTGTGGCAGTTGGCGCACAGCACCTCGACCCGGCGCATCCCCAGCGAGTCGTCGGCCCGCAGAATCACCGCATCGGAATCGGCCGGATCGAAGAACGACGGCCACCCGCAGTGCGAATGGAACTTCTCGGTGCTGCGGAACAATTCGGCGCCGCAGGCCCGGCACGTGTAGACGCCGGTGGTTTCGGTATCGGTGTATTCACCGGTGAAGGCGCGTTCGGTGCCCGCTTCGCGCAGCACCGCGTACTCCTGCGGGGTCAGCCGCGCCCGCCACTGCTGCGGGCTCAGCTCGATCTTGGGTGCCGGAAGCGATGAAGTCGCGGGCGAACCATCCTGTGAGCTCATGACGCGAGTCTAGTGGCGTCGCGCGACCATTCTCGGGCCGCGACCGATCACCGCAGGTCAGCGCAGCGCACCGGCCTCCGGCTGCGCTGTCGGTTCCATGGTGTCGTCGTCGGGCAGCGGTTCGTGGCGATCGATGCGCGGCGCCGGATCGGCAGTCGCGGCCGGGGCCTTGGTGGTCGTCTCGGGCAACAGGAACGCCGGTTCGATCCCCGAATCCAGCCGGCCCTCGCGCCGCGCCGCGAGATACCGGTCGCCGAGGACGCAGAACGTCACGATCAGCAGCAGTGCCCAGCCGAAGGTGACGCGCAGGTACTCGAGCGCCCGCCCGGTGCTCTGCCAGTGGTCGAGCAGCCATTTGTCGTAGGTCATGAACCCGAAGATCGCCAGCCAGGCCGGCCAGTTGCGCAGCACCGAATTGCGCAGCACCACCGTCATGAGGAACGGGAACAGCATCATCGAGTAGTACTGCTGTCCCAGACCCGACAGCAGCCAGGACGCGATCAGGATGATGCCCGCGGTGGTGCAGACGAAGAACAGTTCGTCCTCGCGGCAGTACCGGTACAGCAGCCACAGCGAGATCAGCACCAGCACACCGAGCACGATGCGCATACTCCAGGTCAGCCATACCGGCAGTCCGTAGTACTCGGCATTGCCCGCGATCGCGCTGTTGAAGTAGTCGCGCGATTTGAGCAGATAGGGCAGCGTGCGGTGGACGAAGTCCATCGGATCCTTGGTCAGCGGCCACGCGACCGCCATCAGCACCACCGGCACGCCGATCGCGGTGATGAACACCTGCCATTGGCGGCGCGCCAGCGGTATCAGCAGCATCGGCGCCAGCGTCGGTTTGACCGCGATCGTGAGTCCCATGACCAGCCCGGCCAGCAGATCGCGTCGCTGCAGCAGCAGGTGGATGAACAGCACCTCGGCCAGCAGCAGGCACCCGTTGACATTACCGAAACCCAGTGTGTTGATGACGGTTTCGGAGGCGAACATCAGCAACAGCAGCAGCGGCGCGGCCACCGATTTCGTCGAGAACTTGAACAGCCGCAGCAGCAGATACCAGGCCAGGATGATCGCCACCGCGTTGAGCGCGATGAAGCACCAGCGCGATTTCTCCGGGTCGATCAGCGCGAGCGGCGCGATCAGCAGGGTGCCGCTGGGCGGGTACAGGTAGTGCGGGTCGACCAGGTCGAAGTTCTCGCCGTAGATGGCGCGTCCGTTGAGGAAGGCCAGCGACGCCTTGTAGACCGGCGCGAAATCGTCGGTGATGGAGAAGTTGGTCCCTTTGACGATGACCTGATGCAGCACTGTGAGGATCGCAAACGGCCACAGTGCGAAGTTGAACACTTCGGCGGTGGTGCGAGCGGTGCGCGGCTCGAGCTGACGAAGGAACACTGGGGCACGGTACACCGGAAACCTGCGCGCTGGTTGCGCGGACCCGCCGTCGGGCGTGCCGGTGACCGCTTTTGCCGGGTGTGCGCCCGGCCACTTCGTGCGTGGCCGCACGATAACCTCAGGCCGGGCAGGCGGTGCCGTCGGCGGGCAGGGTGCCGTCCTTCAGATAGCCGGCGATGTTCTGCTGCGCGCAGCCCGAGTGGGTGAACACCGGATGCCCCCAGCCCTGCCACTGCACGGTGGAGGTGCGCGCGCCCGCCGCACCCAGCGCGCCGGTGACCGAGGATCGCCCGTCGCCGCCGACGACGGGATCGGCGGCCGTACCCAGCACCAGCACCGGCAGGGTGAACTTGTCCGGCAGTCGCGGCGCCTGCGTCACCGGCCACGCCGAACATTCCATCAGTCCGGTCGCCGCCGTCTTACCGAAGGCGGGATACTTGGCAGCCCATTCGATCTCGAGCTGCTTGGCGCGGTCGGGGGTGGCGGGCTGCTGGTTGTCGCTGCAGCGGGAGACGAATTGCCCGTCGGCTCCCACCGCTGCCGCCTCCCGGGTGACCAGAGCCTGCAAAGGCCCCTGATCGCCGCGTCCGGCCGCAGAGAGCGCATCGGCCAGTTCGGTGGTGCGGGAGGCCTGATCCGCGCGTGGGTCGCCGAGGAACGCGGTGATCGTGGTGGTCAGCGCCGATGCCGACAGGGCGCCGAGTTGTCCCGCTCCCGCCCGGTTGATCAGATCGGTGATCGCGGCCCGCGGATCCGTGCCCAGTGAGCATCCGAGATCGGCGCAGCGGCGGGCGAATCCGGTCAGCGCCGCCTCGGCGCCCTTCACCTGCTGTTCGGTGCGCGTCACCGCATCGGTGTTCGCCGGTTCCGGCGAATCGAGCACCAGCCGGGCCAGCCGGTCGCCGAATTTGGCGGCATAGCTCAGCGCCACGCGCGCGCCGTTTCCGGTGCCCAGCAGATCGATGTGGTCGACCTGCCACTGCTTGCGCAGCTGTTCGATGTCGTCGGCGGCGTGCGGGGCGTCGAAGGTGCCCTGATAGGGCTGCAGGAAGTCTTGGCAGGCGACGGTGGCGTTCTGGCTCAGTGTCGCCACCGCATCCACCCGGTCGCCGCCACCGGGGGCGAACTGGCCGTTGTCGGCCAGCCCCTGCCGGGTGTCGTCGGGCAGGCAGTCGATCGGCTGGGAGCTGCCGATACCGCGTCGATCCACCCCGACCACCGGCCGGCTCGCCAGAATCGCCGCGCCCGGCCCGGAGACCAGACCGGCAACGGTCGCGGTGGAGGATCGATCGCCGCCGGAGGTCACTACCAGCGGTGCCGCGTCGGCGGGCGTCTGCGGCGTGCGCGCGCGGACCGCGGCGATGCGGAAGGTGCCCAGGACCGTGCCGCCGGAATCGATCGGCGCCGAGAACTCCGCGCAGTCGAAACTCACCCCGGCCGGCGGCGCCCCGGTGCCCAGCGAGCTGAAGGTCGGTGCCGCGCAATCGTGCCAGGCCAGATCAGTTTTGGGAACCTGCGCCTGAGGTGGCGCCGCCGGCGCGGCGCTGGTGCTGGTGGCCGGGCCCGAGCCGCCGTGCGGTTGTTCCACCGCCACGCCCGGTCGCTGCGACGGCCCGGCACCACAGGCGGTGGTCAGCAGAACCGTCAGCGACGATGCCAGCAGAGCGGCGCGAGTCCAACGCATGCGCTACAGCCTGCCAGGTCCGGCGCGCCGTTTCAGCCTTGGGTGCGGCTGCGCTCCCAGCGCGTCAGCACCGTGCCGTCGTCGTCGATCAATGCGTGGCGCAGGCTCATCGGGGTCGGCAAGGCATTGGGCGACACCGCGATTCGGCCCGCCGTGCCGCCGACCAGCAGCGGTGAGACGGTCAGGCACAATTCGTCGACCGCGCCCGCGCCGATCAGTTCGCCGAACAGCGACGGGCCGCCCTCGCACAGCACCCGCAGCAGTCCGCGCTCGCCCAGCACCCGGCGGATGTCGGCGGCGGTGACGGTGCTCTGCCCGGCCTCGATCACCTCTGCGCCGGTCTCGGCGAGCAGGCGTTTGCGTTCGCCGTCGGCCGCGGCGGTGGTGAGGATCATCGGCGGGCGCTGGGTGTCGGTGAACAGCCGGCACGCCGGATCCAGCGCCGCGCTCGCCGTCACCACCGCGACCGGCGGCGGCGCCCCGTCGCGCGCCCCGCCCAGCCCGTGGTGGTGCAGGCGCATGCGCCGCCGGGAATCGGTGCGCGCACCGCCGTAGTTCTCCACGCGCGCGGTCCCGGCGCCGACGACGATCACGTCGGCCAGATCGCGCAGGATGGCGAAGACGGTGGCGTCGGCGGGCCGGCCCAGGGCGCCGGAGCGGTCGTCGACGGTGACCGCGCCGTCGAGGCTGGCGATGAAGTTGACCCGGATCCACGGCCGTTCCAGGGCCGCCGGATAGGTGTAGAGCTGAACCAGGTCGGTGATCTCGCCGGCACCGCCGGTGGTCAGTGCTGTGAACTGGATCGCATCGGGGACACGCTGCATAAGGTCCGATCACACCACGTCAGTACGCTACGAGCGTGCAACAACGCCTCGTCGATCGTCATCCGGAGGTTCCGGCCGATCAACTCATCGCCCAGATGGTGCCGCCGCCCACGTTCGACGAGGTGAGTTTTGCCTCCTACATTCCCGATCCCAAGGAGCCGAGCCAGGCCGCGGCCGTGCGCGCGGCCGAGGATTTCGCCGCGCGGGTGGGCAAGATTCATGCCGCCGCCGGTAAGAAGTCACTGTTCGGGAAGAAGAAGCGGGTCGACGGCGCCGGGCTGTATCTCGACGGCGGATTCGGTGTCGGCAAGACGCACCTGCTGGCCTCGATCTTCCATGCCTCCCCGGGGCCGAAGTCGTTCGGCACCTTCGGTGAGGTGACGAATCTCGTGGGCGCCCTGGGCTTCACGAACGCGGTGGAACGTCTGGGCGGCAACAGCGTGCTGTGCATCGACGAATTCGAACTCGACGATCCGGGCGACACCATGCTGGTGTCGCGACTGCTCACCGAACTGACCGCGCGCGGCGTGTCGGTGGCGGCGACCTCGAACACGCTGCCCGATCAGCTCGGTGAGGGCCGGTTCGCCGCCCAGGACTTCCTGCGCGAGATCCGCAAGCTGGGTTCGCTGTTCGACACCGTCCGCGTCGACGGCCCCGACTACCGCCACCGCGATCTGCCGCCGGCGCCGGAACCCACCGATCCGGCGCTGCTGTCGGAAAAGGCCGCGGCCACAACGAATTCCACGCTGGACGACTTCGACGCACTGCTCACGCACCTGAGCACGCTGCATCCGTCGAAGTACGGTTCGCTGATCGCCGGGGTGTCGGCGGTCTACATCTCGGCGGTGCACACCATCACCGATCAGGCGGTGGCGCTGCGGATGGTGGTGCTGGCCGACCGGCTCTACGACGCCGGGACGCCGGTCACCGTGTCGGGCGCGCCGCTGGACAAGATCTTCTCCGAGGAGATGCTCGGCGGCGGCTACCGCAAGAAGTATCTGCGCGCGATCTCGCGCCTGCTGGCGCTGTCGCGATTCGAGGTCCCGGCGGGCTGATCCCGGTTCGTACAGCGTACTGTCGGGAGGCGAATTTCCTACCATGGACGACTGTCCAGTTTCCCTCTGAACGGAGCTGACATGGCCCATCGTTCGATTCGCCTCGCCGCCACCGTCGCCGTCGGCGCTCTCATCGCGGCCGGTCCGGCGCTGGGTGTCGCGGTTGCCGCCGACCCGCCCCCGGCCCCCTCGTCGGTCTCGGTGCACACCGAAGACCGGTCGCTGCGGCTGGCCAGTGTGCAGAACGCGCGCGATATCGGCGGATACCGCACCACCGACGGCCACGTCGTCGAGACCGGCCTGGTGTTCCGCACCGCGGACCTGAGCAGATTGTCCGACGCGGATGCCGCCGCGCTGTCCGCGCGCGGGCTGCGGGTCGTCGACGATCTGCGCACGAGCTACGAACGCGCGCTGGGGCCGGATCGGGTACCGGTCGGTGCAACGCTGAACATTCGCGATGTGATCGGGCAGGCCCCGCCCCAGGTCATGGCCTCGACGCTGAGCGCGGGCAGCGACCTGTATCGCGCGTTCATCACGGCTCCCGGTGCGAGCGGGGCGTTCGCCGGTGTCCTGCACGACATCGCCGGCAGCGACGGTTCGGTGCTGTTCCACTGCTCGGCCGGGAAGGATCGTACCGGCTGGACCGCGGCTGTCCTGCTGACGATCCTCGGCGTGGACCGCGAGACCGTGAACTACGACTTCCTGCTGTCGAACTACTACCGCGACGCCGCCGAGGGCGACGCGGTCGACGGAGTGCTGCAGTCGGCCCTGGATTCCGCCTTCGATCAGGTGAATCAGAGCTACGGCAGTTTCGACAACTACGTGCACGACGGACTGAAGCTGACCGACGGCGATATCGCGGCGTTGAAGGCGAAACTGCTCGCCTGACCGGCGGTTTCGACGGGCGGGCCGAATCCGGTTGCGGAACAGCCGGATTCACACCTGCCGTTGCATCACGAAGTCGTGGCATACCTGATTGCCGACGGTGAAGGTCTTGGTGCCGACGCGGCGGAAACCGTGCTTGCCGTAGAAGCGCTGGGCCCGCTCGTTGCGCTGGTTGACACCGAGCCAGACCACCGAATATCCGCCGCGGCGAGCGTAATCCACCACCGCGTCCATCAGGGCGGTCGAGACGCCACTGCCGTGGTGGCCGGGCATCACGTACATCTTGCTGATCTCGAGCGCGGGGCGGGCCGCGATCATGGCGGCGACCGCGGGATCGACCGGTTCACCGGAGATCAGCATGGTGTAGCCGACGATCTCGCCGCCGACGACGGCCTTGAGCACGATCCGCTGCGGATCGCTCAGATACTCGCCGAACCGTTCGCCGGACAGCACCTCGGTGATGAAGGTGTCGATGTTCTCCTCGGTCAACTCCGGCGGGCACGCCAGGGGAAACGTCGCGGTCGCGACGTCGCTCAATTCCTCCGCGTCCCAGATCCCGGCGCGGTCGACGACGACTTGCTCGGTCATGGGTCCAGTACAACATGTCCGGAACGGGTCGACGACAGCTCGCCGGGCGCCGGGCGCGGCCGGAAGAAACGCGCGGTGGCGATCAGGACGACGGCGAACAGCAGCGGGATCACGAACCCGGTCCGCAAACTCGACGCATCGGCGACGGCCCCGACCACGCCGCCACCGATCAGCGTGCCCGCGTAGTTGAACAGATTGAGCCGGGCGATCACCGCGTCCAGTCCGCGGCCTTCGGTCAGCCGCCCGGCCTCGCTGAAGCACAGCGGTGCGATCACGGGCAGGCCCAGGCCCGCGATGAGGAATCCGGCCAGTGCCGTGGCCGGTCCGGGCGCGGCCACGACCAGTGCCAGGCCGAGCACGCCGATCCCGGCGGCCACCCGGACCACCGCCCGTGCGCCGTATCGGCGCACCCACCAGTCGCCGCTGAGCCGGGTGAGCAGCGAGGCGCCCTGGTAGGCGGCCAGCGCCAGGGCCGCCGTCGCCGACGAGGACAGCAGATCGTCGGTGAGATACAGCGCGGACCAGTTGCCCACCGCCAGATCGATGGCGAACACCAGCGCCACCGCGATTCCCAACGCGAGATATGCCCGCAGGGCAACGGCCGCAACGGTTTCGGGCGCCCGGCCCGGTTCGGCGGGCTGGGCCTCGGCCTGGCCGGCGCCGAGCAGCCGCGGCCCGAACACCAGACTTGCCACCGCGACCACCGCGGCGGCGACGGTGACCGCGTACGGCAGGGTGATTCCGACCTTCTGGCAGCCCGAGACGAACAATGCGCCCAGAATCGACCCGGCACTCCACGCGGCGTAGAACGACGACAGCACGAACCGCCCGTATCCGTGCTGAATGAACACCGCCTGCATATTCGTGCCCGCGTCGACCATGCCGACCGCGACGCCATAACAACCGAGCGCGATCAGCGCCACCACGATGTTCGGCGCGATCGCGATCGCCAGTCCGGTCACCGCGATCAGCGCGAGCCCGGCCCGCAGCGCCACCCGGCTCGACCAGTGCACCGCCACCCGCTCGGCCAGCAAACTGCCGCCGGCGGCCAGCCCGGAGATCATCACGACCGCGACCAGGATGACGGTGTCGGTGAGCCCGAGTCGATCCCGCTGCTGCGGCAGTTCGGTGAGGACGACCGCGAGGAAGAAGCCCTGCAGCGCGAAGGCCACCGAATTGGCGGTGCGGGCGGCCCGCAGCGTGGTCGATACAGGAATGTATCCGCGGTCGAACATCTGCGCAGCCTAATGGGTGAAAGCCCGGAGGCGGTAGCGGAGCGCCCGAGCCGCGCACCCGGCAGGAGAAGTTCCGGCTTCGCAACGTCGCGATTACGCCGCTGTCCGAGCGCGGGCGATTCCGCAGTTCACCGGACTCGATGATCACGTGGGGCTCCCGGTTGGATAACGAAACCGGTCACGGGGACGTGTAGCCCCCTGGCACGTGCGGCACTCTGGATACAGCGGGCCGCACGGGCCGCTGGTGCACGGGTAGGGGAGTGGTCGCGTGAGTACGACAGAACGGGCCGAGACGAGGCAGCAGACGACGACGCTGGCTCCCCTGGAGTCGGTGAAACTGCCTGTGGTGGAGCCGAATCCGCGCGGACATCAGGCGGGTGACCGGTGTCGCGAACCCGGCTGTGGCAACTGTCACTGGGATGTGCAGCGGCTCAAATACTGGTTGCGCGGCAGGCTGCTGGCGGCGGGTGCCGACGATGCCGAGGTGGACAAGCCGCTGGGTGCGCAGACGCCCGGTCTGCTGTGGCGGCGTGGGAACCGGTTGTGCGCTATCGAGGTGCGCAGCGCGCCGGTCTCGATCGAGCACGCGCGCAAACGCACGGCCCGGCTGAAGGCGGTGGGCTGTGACGAGGTGTTGTGGCTGTGCCCGACCGGATATTGGATCGGGCAGATACCGGCGCTGGGCGTGGACGATTTCGCCGCCGCCGGATGTGAGTACCGGGCATTGTCGGGTGGGCTGGTCATCGATTCCGACGGTATCCTCAGCCCCAGGGAAACCCCCTGGGAAATAAGGGAATTCATCGATGGCTGGGTCGCGGGCGAGTTGGCCTGCGGCTATCTGGACGAGGACACGAGAGGGTGGGCGACGGTGAGCGATTGGGAGGCCCACACCCACGCACAGGCGATGATGATCGCGCAGCAGCGGCAGGAACTGCTCGACCAGCGCACCGAATTGGCCTTGGCGCGCAGGGCGACTCGCGACAAAGCCAAACAGATGCACAAGATGATGCATCGGCTCGAACGCGCCGAACTCGTCGCCGGGGAGCTGGACGCGGTCAAACGCCGGCTGTCCGATCGCGACCGGCTCGAGGCCGGTCTGCGGGTACGGATCGCGCGTCAGCGCGAAGCGGTGCTGCATTGGCAGCTGATGACCTGTTTCGCGATGCTGGTGATCGTGACGTTCATCGTTGCGGGTTTCATGTTGAAGTGAGGTCAGGTCGCGCTCAGCCGGAACGGGGCACGATCCCAGCGCCAGCCGTGGCGCAGGGCGAGCGCGATCAGGTCCACCGGTTCCAGGCCGGTCTCGTCGACCAGGCTCCGGAATTCGGCCCACTGCACGGCGCCGGTGGCGAGCCGGTTGCGGAGAATGTTCTCCGAACGGGCGGACACCGTGTGCCGCAACAGATCCGGCTCGCCGAGCCTGCTGCCGGTGAAGACCAGCCATCCCCAGCCGCGGGCATGCGCGTGCGCGCGGGCCGCCTCGAGCCGCACCCGGTTGGCGTGTAATCCCAACTGTCCCAAGGCGACCACGTCGGCCAGTAGCACGCGTCCGTCGGTCAGTCGGGCGGCGACGGTGGGACAGTAGGAGTCCGCCACGCCGTCGGCGGTGAAGTCGACGGCCACGGGCCGCTCGGTGTAGCTGTCGACCTGTTCGCCCTCGTCGAGCATGCGCAGCAGCCGGGCTTGCAGAGCGGTGTCGAATGTGGTTTCGCGGCCGAGCTTCTCGGCGAACATGTGGCCGCGGGCGTCGTCGTCGGCGTCGACCGTCGTGATCGGCAGCTCGGGCAGGTCGCCGGGATCGCCGCTCGGCCAGTCCACCCGTCGCAGCAGCGGAAGCAGTTGCCCGGCAGCGGGTTCGGCAGTGCGGGGGCGATCGAGATGCCACCGACTACGCTGCTGCCAGCCCGCGATGCGCTGGAAGACGAAGCCGGCCACCCGTTTGGCGTCGATCAGCGAATGCCCGGCCAGCCGCAACTTCAGATACGCCAGATCCTGGGCGGCGATATCGCAATCTCCGACATAGGTTTCGGTGAGCAGCGTCCGGGTCAGCCGCTGATCGCCCCACCCGACCGGATACCGGTCGGCGAACACAGCCGGATCGGGATGGCCGGTGGCCTGCACCCGCCGCAGCAGCTGCCCCGCCGCTCGGGTGTAGAGCTGGCGAACCCGGTCGCGCGAGAGTTCGAAGCGGGCGCCCAGCAGAGTCAGCGTCTCCGGGCGCACACCGTCGAGCCCGAGCCGGCGAGTGAGCAGCTCGCCGTCGCGGGGACGTTCCTCGGCTTGGGCCGCGACCATGTCCGCCAGCGTGTCGGCCATCTGCTCGGAGGTGAAGGAGATGCCGTCGCGCAGGTCGTCGAGCAACCCGGCCTGTATCTCCTCGATCCGGTTGGTCGTCACCACATGCCTTTCGCTGTCTCGCACGTCCTTTCGAAAGCCTATGCCTTCGTGCGGGTTCCGGGTGCGCGAGCGCGGGCGTGTCCGCCGATATGGTGGCCGATTCAACGGCGAGCCGCTTCGACGGTTCAGCGGCGCGCGGGTTCGGTGAGGCGGCTGTCTCGGCCCGAGTCGGCCGCTGCCGACTCGCCGGCCTCCACGGCGAAGATGGTGATCAGCAGCGCGACCATCCACGCGAGAGTCGAGCCGGCCGCCAGCCGGTGGATGGCGCCGACGAAACCCGGCCCAGTCGGCGATCCGGCCACCGCGCCGAATATCGCGACACCGCAGGCGGTTCCGACCTGCCGGGCGGTATTGGACACTCCCGTCGCCAGGCCGGACCGGTCCGCCGGTGTGGCACGCACCGTCGCCGCGACCACCGATGTCGTGATGAGGCCGGAGCCGCAGCCGAGCACGGTGAAGCTCAGCAGCAGTCCGCCGCTGCCACCGCGGTCGTCGAGTGTGAGCAGCATCGCCGAACCGCATGCCGCGAGGGCGCAGCCGATCGCGATGGCCGGGCGCGGGCCGTACCGGGCGGTCAATCGTCCCGACACCGGCGCCAGCAGCACCAGCGGCAGGGCCAGCGGCAGCACACTGACGCCCGCCGCGACGGGGGAGCGCCCCAGCGTGTCCTGCAGATACAGCATGCCGATGAACAGGATGCCGTTGAAGATCAGGTTCATCATCAGGGCGACGACATTGGGAGCGAGAAAATCCTTGTGCCGCAACAGGTCCACCGGCAGGAACGGATGAGCGCTGCGCCGCGCCGAGAGGTAGGCGCCCGCCAGCGCACACACCGCGACCACCGCCGCGGTGCCGACGACCGCCGTCCCCGCGTGGTGCCCCGCGGAGATGACGGCGAACACCAGCGCGCCCAGGCCGAGGACGAATCCGGCCAGTCCGGGCACGTCGATGCGCTCGCCGCGCCGCGGTGGTGCGGCCGGTACCACGATCCGGGCCGCGACGGTCGCCGCGATCGTCAGCGGCACCGCGATCCAGAAGACCGGCCGCCACCCGAGGCGGTCGACGAGAATTCCGCCGAGCAGCGGTCCGGCCGGCAACGCCAGCGACGATACCGCCGCCCAGGTGCCCAGCGCCTTCGCCTGTTCCGCCCGATCCGGGAAGACGTCCACGATGACGGCCATGGTGCTGGGCAACAGCAGCGCCCCGCCCACGCCCTGGACCACCCGCGCGGCGATCAGCACCCCGACCGACGGAGCCAGTGCACACGCCAGCGAGGCCAGCCCGAAGACCGCGAATCCGGCGAGCAGCATCCGGCGATGCCCGATCCGATCGCCGACGGTTCCCGCCGCCAGCAGCAGTCCCGCGATCGCGACCACGTATCCGTCCACCACCCACTGCAGCGATGCGATGTCGGTATGCAGGCCGCGACCGATCGCGGGCAGCGCGACATTCACGATGGTCACATCCAGCAACACCAGAAACATCCCGGCGCACATCACCGTGAGGATGGCGGCCGGGTTGCGAACCTGTGGAGTCGAAGTCATATCCGCAGTGTCGGTGCGCAACCTTTCGGTGTGGACCGAAGTATCGGCGATGAGGCAGCGGGTGAAGCGAACAGCGTCCTGCCGCAGCTTCTTTCGCTCACCGCCTCCTTGGCGGCGCAGCGTCAGGTCAAGCGGCGGAACCATCGCCGACGCCGGCGACTGCGGCGATACACCACGGCGGTGACCCGTGCGCCCAAGGAATCGGTGACGTGGAAATACTCGCCACCGAGGTCGGCGGCGGCATAGGCGATCTCGTCGATCGAGCCGTGGATATCACCGGCACCGAACGCGCTCAGCGTCATCTCGACCGTTCCGATCCGATCGAATCCTTCGGCCGGAGGCACATCGAGTTCCTCCGCACGCATACGCACCACCCCAATGTCGGCCGAACCGGAACGGTAGTCAAGGTTGTGGAGCGAGGTCGCCCGCCGATTGCCGGCTGACCGTCCGCCCGCTGTCGTCGCGGACGTGCGCGGACGGCCACGATTCGGTGCGCACCGAAGTGTTGTCGCGGCAGACTCGAGTCATGACCGATCGCCGACCTCTCTACGGGTATTCCGATATCGCCGCTGTCGGCGCCCTGCTGGCCGACGCGACCCGGGCGCGCATGATGATCGGCCTGGCGGACGGGCGCGCGCTGCCGGCATCGGTGCTGGCCGCGGAGGCCGGCGTCGCGGCGTCCACGGCCAGCGAACACCTGGCCCGGCTCGTGGAGGGGGGACTGCTCACGGTCGAACGATCCGGCCGCCACCGGTACTACCGCATAGCGAATGCCCAGGTCGGCGCCGCGATCGAAGCGCTGGCAGTGCTGGCGCCGACGCGACCCGTGCGTTCACTGCGGGAATCCACCCGCGCGGCGGCGCTGCGCCGGGCGCGCAGTTGTTACGACCACCTGGCCGGGCGACTGGGCGTCGCGGTCACCGAGGCACTGCTCGAGCGGCAGGCGCTGACCCGCACCGACGGCGTCGCGGGAACCGCACGCGCACAGGGAGATCCGATCTCGGCGCCGATGACCGACCACCCGTACCGCCTGGGCCCGAATGCCGAGCCCCTGTTCGCCGAGCTGGGCGTGGATCTCGACGCCGCCCGCGACCGGCGCCGCCCCCTGCTGCGTTTCTGCGTCGACTGGAGCGAGCAACGTCACCATCTGAGCGGTGCGCTCGGTGCCGCGGTACTGACCCGCATGGAATCGGCGGGCTGGGTGGAACGGCCGGGAACCCGCCGCACGCTGCGGCTGACCGACAGCGGAGCGCGGGTGCTGGATCGGGTGCTGGGCGTCGAATTCGCCGAATAGCGCGTCGAACCCGCGGATCAGCCGTGCTCGACGGCGATCTTCATCCGGTTGAGGGTGGTGGCCATATCGTTGTGGTTGCGCCGCCCGCGCGCCCACCCGAGCGCCGTCCAGTACAGCCGCAGCGGCAGGATCGTCGAGAGTTCGAACGATTCGGTGACGTCGGTGCCGCCGTCGCGCTGTTCCAGCCGATAGCCCCACCTGTTGATGCTCATCCCCTTGGGTCCGAGGACGGTGAAGGCGAATTCTCGCTCGGGCTCGCACACGTCTACCCGGCACGTGGTCCAGTAGACCGGCCCCACCTGATTGCGCCGCACGTGCCCCCGGAACTTCGCTCCCACCGCGGGACCCGTTGCGCCGCCGAGCCATTCGGCCTCGAACGTCTCGGGACTGAATTCGCCGATCCGCGTGATATCGCTGACCAGCGCCCACACCTGCGCCGGCGGCGCGGCCATGTGGACGGTTACCGAATCGCGCACGACATCTCTCCTTGCCGCTCGGCTGGTTGGGCCTCGACCGTATCCCAGGCGACGAGACGGCGGACACAGTCGTCCACGAACTCGTTACGTCCGTGCTGCGGATACAAGAAAGCCCCGGTCGAAACCGGGGCTGACCTGTTCTTCGTTTGTGCGCGATACTGGGATTGAACCAGTGACCTCTTCCGTGTCAGGGAAGCGCTCTCCCGCTGAGCTAATCGCGCGTGGTTCGCCTACTCAGAGGCGGCGACGGGAATCGAACCCGTGTGCACGGCTTTGCAGGCCGTTGCCTCACCACTCGGCCACACCGCCAACCAAGGCCGGGTTGGCCTTCGAGCGGATGACGGGATTCGAACCCGCGACCCTCACCTTGGCAAGGTGATGCGCTACCAACTGCGCTACATCCGCATGCTGCGTCTCCGGGGCTTTTCGGCCCCTTCCGGCTGCGAGAGAGAACATTAGCCCACAACCCGCACCGTCAACAAATCGCCTGGTAGATGGGGGTAAAAGTGAATAACACCGGTGTGTTTTCCGGGGTGGTTGCACTCCGTCGGATGACACCGGCTCGGTGGCGCCGGCGCGGCGCCCG
This sequence comes from Nocardia sp. 852002-20019_SCH5090214, assembly GCF_001665865.1. Taxonomy (NCBI): domain Bacteria; kingdom Bacillati; phylum Actinomycetota; class Actinomycetes; order Mycobacteriales; family Nocardiaceae; genus Nocardia; species Nocardia sp. 852002-20019_SCH5090214. Next base: position 103,095 of record NZ_LZMK01000293.1, read on the forward strand.
GCCGGCCCGGTGCGCCAGGCGATCCCTGTGGTCACATCCGTCGCGGCGCGGCGGACCGGCCCGGGGCCTCGTTCCGCGGCGCGGAACTCTGTAACCGCGGTCCGTTCGGACACGGCCCCGCCCGATCTCCCGCGATGCTTCACTCGGTGGAGGGGGCGACCACGCGCCGAGCCGACATCGCGAGACCTTCTGTGCCCGTTCACGTTCCGTCCATCGCCGCTCGGCTGAAACACCCAGGTCAAGCCCCGATTTGGTGTGACACCGGGGATGCGTGTTAAGGTTCCTTCTCGTTCGGAACGGCACCCCAGCCGCTCTCGAAATCCCCGGTCCCATAGCTCAGCGGGAGAGCGCTCGCCTCACACGCGAGAGGTCGCTGGTTCGAAACCAGCTGGGACCACAATTCTTATAATCCCTGGTCAGGGCATTTTGTGGGTTCTGATCATTCGCTGTCTGCGAGTTGGCTTTCGGTTCCTGTAGCACTCTCATCAGCGGAAATGCCGTGGTCTTTCTGTTTCGAATCCAGCTGGGTGGCTGTGTCTCCTGGGGCTGCTGGGGCAATAGTGATGTTGCGTCAGCGTTCACCTCGTCTACCGTTCCGCCGCCCCGGTTCACGGCCTTCGCCGTGCACCGGGGCCTCGGCGGCTGGTCCTCTATCGCCGACGTCATCGGGCGATCAGGGCCCGACGCGGGGTACGGCCATCAGACCGGCACGGGCGGGCTCGGATACCGGGGCGTGGAGACAAGCCAGCGCTCAGCAACCTTTCCATTGAGGCGCACGTCGCGATCCCGGCCGGCTTGCTCTGGTCCTCACCGTTCATCCGGGGGCAAGGAGCCGTCGGCGAGGTGTCGAGTGTGGATTTGGCGACGGCAGTCACCAGTCGCGCACTGGCCGACCGCAGTATCGAAGTGGGCGGGGTGGACGAAGTGGTGCTCGGCATGACGATCCCGCAGCCCGGGTACTTCTTCGGTCCCCCGACGATCGCCGGGCGCATCGGCGTCCCGCAGATCACCGGCCCGATGATCGGATGTGGTTCTACGACGTCCTGTGGACGTTCTGCAGGGCCGAGTGAACCGGCGATCTCCGTGCGAATCCGAGCGATTCCACCGGATCGGGATCCCGTTGAACTGCGGATTCGCCGTTCAACGAACGTAGCGCTCCGGGCTGAACGAGCAACTGTCCCAGCCTATTTGCGTATCGATCGCTACTGGAAGCTTGTCTGTCGGCCGTCGACGGTTGGCGTCGCTTCATCATGCGGGGTACGTGTGGTCATCCGGGCCTTTTCCTGCTGGGGTGCTGATTGTCACCGACGTGGGGAGGTGGTCGGCGGCGCGCGGCTGACGAGCTCGGCGATTGCTAAAGATTCGCTATTGGTTTGAATTGGTTGGGCTTTCGGGTGTGTCGACACTCGGCGTCGGCTCATGTGTGGTTGTGGTGGCCGCCGGCGGGGCGCATGGGGTGCCGCGTTTGTGGAGGGCGTCTTCGATTGTGCTGGCGGGTGTGTGCCGGTGAGTCGGCTGCAGGAGGTGAGGGTGTGGCCGGCGAGGTAGAGGTTTTCGAGGTGGTTGATGTCGGCGTCGGTGAGTGGTTGGTGTCGGCGGGTGGCTCCTTCTCGGGTGAGTAGGTTCAGGACGGCGGTTTTTGAGATGTCGTATCGGGCGGCGAGTTCGAGCGCGGTGGCGCCGTCGCGGTCGTCCTGGACGAGTTGGTCGATGGTGTGGCGGGGGAGTCGACGTTGGATGCTCCGGGCTGGTTTGGGCTGCACCGGTGTGGCTGATTTCCGAGGCCGTCGCCTGGGTTCGGGGTTGTCGGATCACTTCTGACTTCTCGCTCGCCGACGCTCAACCGCGAGAGCCATCGGGGCCACTCGCGGGCCTGGGCGGGCAGAACCGCGGCCTTCTGATCTGAGCCGCGGCGCGGCGCGCGGTGTCGAGCTGCTGTTGTGCCCGAGTGAGTCGGGCCTGAGATGCGGCGAGTCTGGCGTCGGCGGCGATCAGCCGCGCTGATGAGCGCCGGATCGCCTCGGTGGCGATTTCTAGTATCTGGTAATTGCCCATGTCGGCTCCCGATAGCCGTGCTGCGTTTCGCCGATCCACGACCTGGAACCCGCGCCCGGGTGAAGCCGTGCCCATGAGCCTCGCCCCCTCCGTCCGCTCGGGCACTTCGGATCTACCCGGTCCCTGCGCCCGCGAAACCCGGGCCATGCATGTGACATAAACACTCCTGCCGGCAGCCGAAAATCTGCCGTGTCGGGTGTAGACATTCGCTGCAGCGAGTTATACAGTCGCTGTCGTTCGAATTAACGAGTCCAAGTGGCCGGGCAGGTGAACTGCCCGGAAGAAGTAAGTTCCCCCTTGTCCGTCCCCTTCCGGCGGATGACAGATAGACCCGGAGCAGTCGGCCGGACCCGCCGGAAGGGGACGAAGCATCACCGAACA
>NZ_LZMK01000294.1:0-514 GCF_001665865.1 Nocardia sp. 852002-20019_SCH5090214
CCTGACCCGGAGCGAGCTGCACACCCAGCTCGATCGCCTTGGCTTCCACCGCCGCCCAGCACAGATCATCGAGTTCGGCGCCGCGGCCCATCCACTTCGCCTGCGCGTCGATCGGCTGCCGATCCGCCTTGCTCAGGCCCTTGCCCAGCGCGACATGGGCGGGACGGCCCTTGCGGTAACGGCGCTCGGCACGCGCGGCCACACACTTGCGACACGCCCACCGCACACCGATCGCGGTCGCGGCCACCGTCGCCAGCCCGCCGCCGACGAGGGTGCCCAGTGCGGCGGTGGCCTCACCGGTCCACGCAATATCGTGGGTGGCCATCAGGTGCCAGCCCAGCGCGACGGGGTTCTTCAGCGGCACATCCTGTGCCGGGCCGCCGTACATCGGGGCCGCCCACACCGCTGCACCGGCCAGCTCGATCAACGACGGCACCCCCACCGCCAAACCGAGCGCCGCGCCGTACTGCGCGTTCTCGCCGCTGGACATCGACGGGGCCTTCTGACTGCGGTG
>NZ_LZMK01000295.1:0-67104 GCF_001665865.1 Nocardia sp. 852002-20019_SCH5090214
CGACTGCTGGCCGAGGAGGGCGCCCCGGTGCTCGTCCACGTGCCCATGCCCGAGAGCCGGGTGCTGCGCGCCCGGGTGTGGATCGCGCAGGTGGGGCGAATTCCGTTGCTGCTGCTCGATTCCGATATCAGCGACAACGATCCGGAACTGCGGGCGGTGACCGATCGGCTCTACGGTGGCGATCAGGACCACCGCATCAAACAGGAGATTCTGGCCGGCATCGGCGGCGTGCGCGCGATCCGCGCCTATACCCGGGCGCGCGGTCTGCCGGATCCGGACGTGTGGCATATGAACGAGGGCCACGCTGGATTTCTCGGGATCGAGCGGATCCGCGAATATATGTCGGGCGGAATGGATTTCGACTCCGCGCTCGCCGCGGTGCGGGCCGCGACCGTCTTCACCACGCATACTCCGGTGCCCGCCGGTATCGACCGGTTCGCCGCCGGGCTGGTCCGCCGCTACTTCGGCGGCGCCCACGGGGAACGGGAATCGCCACTGCTGCCGGGAATTTCGGTGGACCGGATCCTGGCGCTGGGACGTGAGGCCGATCCTTCGGTGTTCAACATGGCCCACCTCGGTTTGCGACTCGCCCAGCGCGCCAACGGTGTTTCGCGCTTGCACGGCGAGGTCAGCCGCGACATGTTCGCGCCGCTGTGGCCCGGATTCGACGCGGCCGAGGTGCCGATCGGTTCGGTGACCAACGGGGTGCACGCCCCGACCTGGGCGGCTCGCGAATGGATAGACAAGGCGCGCGATCTCGTCGGGCCGGAGCTCGTGGCCGAGGCGCGCGGCTGGGAACAGCTGCGGTCGGTGGATCTGCGCGAGCTGTGGGAGACCCGGGCGGCGCTGCGTGCGGTGCTGGTCGCCGAGGTGCGTCGCCGGCTGCGGGATTCCTGGCTCGAACGCGGCGCGGCCCCGGCCGAATTGGGCTGGGTGGACGAGGTTTTCGATTCCGGGGTGCTGACCGTCGGATTCGCCCGGCGCGTGCCCACCTACAAGCGGCTCACGCTGATGCTGCGCGATCCGGACCGGCTGCGCGCGCTGTTGCTCGATCCGGAGCGGCCGCTGCAACTGGTGGTCGCGGGTAAGAGCCATCCCGCCGACGACGGGGGTAAGGCACTGATCCAGCAGGTGGTGCGGTTCGCCGACGATCCGGCGGTGCGGCACCGCATCGTGTTCCTGCCCGACTACGACATGTCGATGGCCCGCTACCTCTACTGGGGTTGCGATGTGTGGTTGAACAATCCGCTGCGTCCGCTGGAAGCCTGTGGGACCTCCGGGATGAAGGCCGCACTCAACGGCGGCCTCAATCTCTCCATCCGCGACGGCTGGTGGGACGAAATGTACGACGGCGACAACGGCTGGGCCATCCCGACCGCCGACGGCGTCCGCGACGAACATCGGCGCGACGATCTGGAGGCGTCCGCGCTGTACGAGATGCTGCAGCGCTCGGTGCTGCCGCGGTTCTACGAGCGCGACGACTCCGGCCTGCCGGTGCGCTGGATGGAAATGGTGCGCCACACGCTGCGCACCCTCGGCCCGAAGGTGCTCGCCTCGCGCATGGTCCGCGACTACACCACCGGCTACTACCTTCCGGCCGCCGCGTCGTACGCCGCGGTCGCGGCCGACGACTTCGCCGGGGCGCGGGAGCTGGCCGACTACCGCCGCCGCCTCGAGGGGGCGTGGTCGCAGGTGAAGGTCCTGCAGGTCGACAGCTCCGGCCTGCCCGATATTCCGGTGATCGGTGCGGAACTGTCGCTGCGGGCCCGCATCGATCTCGCCGGGCTGTCCGTCGGCGACGTGGTGGTGCAGGCGGTATTGGGCCGGGTCGGTTCCGACGACGAGCTGACCGATACCGAGGTCGTCGACATGGACCACATCGCCACGGATGCCGGCACCGAGCAGTTCGCGGTCACCACGCCGGTGCCGCATTCGGGTGCCGTCGGGTATACCGTCCGCGTGCTGCCCAGACACCGTTTGCTGTCGGGCCCGGCGGAACTCGGATTGGTCGCCGCGGCGCGGCCGTAGAACGTCTGGTCAGCGCGGATATCGGGGAACGTGATTTGCCGCATGTTCGCCGATCTGAATGGCATCGACCGGTCCGGGACCGATACGGTGCCCTCGGCACAGTCCGATAGGTCCGGGGCGAGGGTGGAGAGCAGTACATGAGCAGTGTCGACGTCCTGTCACGGTCCAAGGGACGCCTCGATTCCTACTTCGGAATCGCGAGGCTCGGATCGACCATGAAGCGCGAGCTCATGGCCGGCACCGTCACCTTCCTGGCGATGTCCTATGTGCTCGCGGTCAACCCGGCGGTTCTCGGCGACCACGGTCAACTCGGATCGCGCGGCATTCCGACCCAGGCGGTGTTCACCGCCACCGCGGTGGCCGCGGTGGTGGGCACGCTGGTGATGGGGGTGTGGGCGCGCTATCCGATCGCGCTGGCGCCCGGGATGGGGCTCAACGCCTTCTTCGCGTATTCGGTCGTGCTGGGGATGGGGATCGACTGGCAGGTTGCGCTGTCGGGCACGCTGCTGTCGGGCATCATCTTCTTCATCCTCGCTGTGACCAAGATCCGCGAGAAGATCATCGACGCGATTCCGCTGCAGCTGAAACTTGCCGTCGGCGCGGGGATCGGCATGTTCGTCGCGTTCCTCGGCTTCAAGAACGCCGGGATCGTGGTCTCGGATCCGGCGACCTTCGTACACCTGGGTGATTTCACCAAGGGGACCACGCTGCTGGCCCTGTTCGGACTGCTGGTGACGGTGGTCTTCCTGGTGCTGGGCTGGCACGGCGCGGTGCTGTACGGCATCGTCTGCACGACGGTCGCCGGCATCGTCAGCGGGCTGGTGCATCTGCCGCATCAGGTGGTGGCGCTGCCGCACGGGCTGGACCAGACCTTCGGCCAGGCCATCGTGAATCTGCCGCACGCCTTCACCGGCCAGATGGCGATCGTCGTGCTGACCATGCTGTTCGTCGACTTCTTCGACGCCTCGGGCACGCTGATCGGAATCGCCAACCAGGCCGGGCTGCTCGGGCCCGACGGGAAACTGCCGCGCGCCGCGCAGGCGCTGGCCGCCGATTCGATCGGTACCGCCGCGGGGGCGATCATCGGCACCTCGACGACCACCGCCTATGTCGAATCCACGGCCGGCGTCAGTGCGGGCGGGCGTACCGGGCTCACCGCGGTGTCGACCGCGGGGTGGTTCCTGGCCGCCATGTTCTTCTTCCCGATCTTCGCGGTGGTGGCCGACGTTCCCGCCGTGACCGCGCCGGCGCTGATCGTGGTGGGTGTGCTGATGTCGCGCGCGCTCGGCGACATCGATTGGAGCAAGCTCGAATTCGCGATTCCGGCGTTCATCACCGTGATCATGATGCCGCTGACCTACTCGATCGCCAACGGAATCGCGATGGGGCTGACCTTCTATCCCGTCGTCATGGTCGCGCGGCGGCGCGGGCGGGAGGTGCACCCGGTCATGTGGGTGCTGATGGCGGTCTTCCTCGCGTACTTCTTCTTCCTCGCCGAGTAGACCGCTCGGCGGCCGCCGATGAGTTCGGCGGGGATTCCTCGTCCTATGAGCAAGCCGGACGGAACGAACCGCACGGAACAACTCCGTGAACCGGGTTCGGTTGGTGACCGTGTTATCAATCGGACCGCAGTCCGTTTTGCTTTCGCCAACTAACGAGATGAGGACTCCGCGATCATGACCGCCAACACCGAAACCCGGACCGCCCGCTCGCTGGAATTCCGGACGGTCGCCGATCCCGTCGCCGCCGATATCGGCCTCCTACTGCTGCGGCTGGTCTTCGGCGGACTGCTGTTCGTGCACGGCACCCAGAAACTCTTCGGCTGGTTCAACGGTTACGGCCTGTCCGCGACCGCCGACGGATTCCAGCAGATGGGTTACGACCCCGGGAAATTCTTCGCCACCCTGGCCGGGCTGTGTGAGGCCGTCGGCGGCGGACTGCTGTTCCTCGGGCTGGTGACACCCCTGGCGGCCGCGATCGTGCTCGGCACCATGATCAATGCGATGCATGTGACCTGGCCGCACGGGCTCGCCGGATACGAATCCGCCCTGTTGTTCGCGGTGGTCGCGGTGGCACTGGGCTTCACCGGCCCGGGCCGGTTCTCGGTCGACCACGGGCGGCCGTGGCAGCGGCACGGCATCGTCTGGGGAGTCGGCGCGGTCGTGATCGGTGTGGTGGCCGCGGTGATCACCCTGTTGGTGAAGTAGTTTCGCGACCCGGGCGATATGAGTGTCCCCACGTCGCGTGCAGGGTTCGCGACGCGGGGACCTCGGATACTCCGATGTGGGAATTGGGGGTGCACCGGAAGTATCGCCCGCCAACTTACTTTCGGATAGAAGTACTTTCCCAGCCAATGTGGGTGGTGTCACATAACGGTTCGTTCACTTTTCGGCGGCGGCGGTCAGATCGACGGCTGTGGCGGTCAGCCGCCGCAGCGCCTTGGTGACGACTTCGGGATCGGAGGTCTCCCAGTACGGCGGCAACGAGGCGCGCAGATATCCGCCGTACCGGGCGGTCACCAGCCGGGAATCCAGAATCGCCACCACGCCGCGATCGTGCACGCTGCGCAGCAGCCGTCCGGTGCCCTGAGCCAGCAGCAGGGCGGCGTGGTTGGCCGCGATGGTCAGGAAGCCGTTGCCGCCGCGCGCCTGGACGGCCTGCTGCCGGGCGACCAGCAGTGGATCGTCGGGCCGGGGAAAGGGAATCCGGTCGAGAATGACCAGGCTCAGCGACGGTCCCGGAACGTCCACGCCCTGCCACAGCGAGAGCGTGCCGAACAGCGAGGTCGCGGGATCTTCGGCGAAGCGGCGGACCAGCGTGCCGGTGGCGTCCTCGCCCTGGCACAGGATCGGCGTGTCCAGGCGTTCGCGCAGGATCTCGCTGGCGGCCTTGGCGGCCCGCATCGAGGAGAACAGCCCCAGCGTGCGCCCGCCGGCCGCCTCGATCAGCCGCTCGATCTCGTCCAGATAGGACGGGGCCAGGCCGTCGCGGCCGGGGGCCGGGAGATGTTTGGCGACGTAGAGGATGCCGGATTTCGCGTGATCGAAGGGTGAGCCCACATCCAGCGAATTCCAGCGCATGGCCGACGTGTCGGCGGGCGCTTCGGCCCCGTTGGCCATGGCCGGGTCGATGCGGCGGATGCCCTTGTCCGCGCGGTCGGCGCCCGGGACGTCGGTTCCGGCGCGATCGGGTGTCTGCGGGGGCAGGCCCCAGGTGACGGCCAATCCGTCGAAGGATCCGCCGACCTGCAGCGTGGCCGAGGTGAGAATGACCGTCGCGGTGCCGAACAACCGGCTGCGCAGCAACCCGCCCACGGAGAGCGGGGCCATGTGCAGCGTGCGCCGGGCGACGCCGCGCACCTCGTCCACCGCCAGCCACAGCACATCGCGGCGGGCCGCGGGATCGGGTTCCTCGAACGCCGTCAGCGCGCGCACGGCCGTATCGTGCACCTCCTCGACCGCGGCCACCGCCATGTTGCGGGCCGCGGCGGCCTCCGGATCGCCTTGTGGCGCACCGGAACCGGGAGGTGCGAGGGCGGTGCGGACGGTCCAAGCGGCGTCGCGCAGCAGCGCCAGAACCTGATCGCCGCCGGCGGGTAACTCGTCCCAGCGGCCCGCCGGCAGATCCTCGAGCAATTCGTGCCAAGCCTCCGCCGCACCCTCGAGCCGGTCGAGATCGCCCTCGTCGACGAGTTTGGTGCAGCGCTTGGCCGCCGCGGTGATGGTGGCGGTGGACAGTTCCGCGGTCGCCACGCCGGTGACCCGGTCCACCAGTTCGTGCGCCTCGTCGATGACGACCACATCGTGTTCGGGCAGCACCTGTATGCCGCTGATGGCATCGATGGCCAGCAACGCGTGGTTGGTGACCACCACATCGGCCTGTCCTGATTCCGCGCGAGCGCGTTCGGCGAAGCAATCGGTGCCGAAGGGACAGCGCGATTTGCCCAGGCATTCCCGCGCCGACACGCTGACCTGGCGCCATGCCCGGTCGCTGACGCCGGGGACCAGTTCGTCCCGGTCGCCGGTCTCGGTATCGGAGGCCCACTCGTTGAGTCGCTGCACCTCGCGCCCGAGCCGGGAGATCGCGAAGGCGTCGAACAGTTCGGTCTCCGGTGGTTCGTCCGGGATCGCGCTGTTGATCTTGTGCAGGCACAGATAGTTGTTGCGGCCCTTGAGGATCGCGAACCGGGCGCGCCGGCCCAGTGGTTTCTCCAGCGCCTGCGCCAACCGGGGCAGATCGCGGTCGACCAGCTGCCGCTGCAGCGCGATGGTGGCCGTCGACACCACGACCGTGCGTCCGCTCTGCACCGCGTGCCGCAGGCTCGGCACCAGATACGCCAGCGACTTACCGGTGCCGGTTCCGGCCTGGACGGCCAGGTGCTCCTTGGTGTCGATGGAGTGCGCGACCGCGGCCGACATCGTCTGCTGACCGGTACGCGCCGTACCGCCGAGTGCTTCCACGGCGGTCGCCAGCAGGGTCGGTACGGGCGGGAGTTCGGGCACCCAGGAAGACTAGCGCCCCCTGCCGACAATCGACCCGACCGGCGGCGGTCGCCCGTGCCTGCCCGCTCCCGTCCGCGCGAGGTTGTGCACAGGCCGGCGGTTGTCCACAGGGGCCGTCGCGGTGACGCCGGATCCGGTGGCCGCGTCCGGGACGGCCAGTAGGGTTGGCGGTAATCCGCATCAGGGGGTGCGGTACGGGGAAGGAGACGCGCGTGGAGCCGGATTACCGCACCTGGATCGCCGGGGGTTCACACCTGGAACTGAGTGGCCACCGGATCTTCCACCGGCAGGACGGCCCGATCGACGGGCGGCCGGTGACGCTGCTGCACGGATATCCGACGTCCTCGCACGACTGGGTCTCGATCCTGCCCGCCCTCACCGAATCCGGCTGCCGGGTAACGACTCTGGATTTCCTCGGCTTCGGTGCCAGCGACAAACCGCGCGGGCACGAGTACCGGATGACCGAACAGGCCACGCTGGTCGAACAGCTCTGGCAGCGACTCGGAATCACCGGCACCGCGCTCGTGGCACACGATTACGGGGTCAGCGTGGCACAGGAGTTACTGGCCCGCGACAGTACGCGGGTACAGCGGATGGCCTGGCTCAACGGCGGCCTGTACCCGGACCTGTACCGGCCCTTGCCGATTCAGCATCTGATGACCACCCCGATCGGCAAGATACTGAATCCGCTCATGTCGGAGACGACCTTCCGGATGACCCTGCGCAGGATCCTGGGGCGCCCGGTCCCCGATGCCGATCTGCATCAGATGTGGCTGGCGATGACCGACGGTGGCGGTAAGCACGTGCAATGGGCGCTCAATCGCTACCACGCCGAGCGCCGGGCCAATGCCGAACGCTGGCAGCAGGCGCTCGAAACGTATTCCGGGCCCACGCTTTTCGTATGGGGTCCGGCCGATCCGATCAGTGGCGGCCATCTCCTTCCGCGCCTGCGGGAACGGCTGCCGGGAGCGCGCTTCGAGGTGCTGGACGAACCGCCCGCGACGGGTCACTATCCCCAAGTCGAGAACCCCGAGGCGGTGGCCGGTGCGCTGGTCGACTTCCTGGCCGGCTGAGGTCGGGCGGGGCCGAAGTCCGGTCCGCCCGGGACCGCGGGGCGGGTCGGGTCAGTTCAGCAAGGCTCGGGTCAGTTCAGCAAAGGGACCTGTCCGGACAACTCGACACCGGCCGCACGCAGACAATCCAGCGCGATCTGCGTCGTCTCCGCCGATACCGCCGCGGTGAGATCGAGCAGAACCCGCGTGGACAGACCCGCCGCGCGGGCGTCGGCGGCGGTGGCGCGGACACAGTGGTCGGTGGCGATGCCACAGACGTCCACCGCGTCGATGCCCTTGGCGCGCAACCACTCCGCCAATCCGACCGCCTCTTCGGTCGCCCCTTCGAAGCCGGAATAGGCGGCACTGTAGGCGCCCTTGGAGAACACCGCCTCGAAATGTGTGGTCTCCAGGTTCGGGTGGAAATCCGCACCCGGGGTGCCGACGGCGCAATGACGCGGCCAGGTGTCCACGAAGTCGGGCCGATCGGAGAAGTGGCCGCCCGGATCGATGTGCAGATCGCGGGTGGCGGCGATGGCGGCATAGTCGTCGCCCCGGGCAACCAGATACCCGCTGATCTGCCGGGCCACCGCGGCGCCGCCCGCGACCGCGAGGGAGCCGCCCTCGCAGAAGTCGTTCTGCACATCGACGACGATGAGTGCTCTACCCATCTCCCGCACCTCGTTTCGCGCCGGTTGCCTCTCCTTCATTGTAGGAATGTGGTCGCGACAGCCGGTTCGCCCGCGGACAATTTCAAACCTTCCCAGGGGAGGCTGACCAGCCCGCGTGCCACCAACTCCCGGCTGCCGGCCAGGTCCGGTGAATCGGCTGCCGGCTCGCCCTTGCGAATGAGCGGAATCAGCAGATCCCGCACCTCGTACCCGTTGCCGGTGGGTCGGGGTGCCGCGGCCGGATACACGATCTCCTCGACGATGGTGCCGGTGTCGCGGGACAGTCGCACGGCGCGCTTGGTACCGCCTCGCGACTGTTTGTGACTACTGCGCTTGGCCACCGGTACGCCCTCGACTTCCACCAGCTTGTAGACCATTCCGGCGGTCGGCGCGCCCGACCCGGTGACCAGGGAGGTGCCCACGCCGTAGACGTCGACCGGTTCGGCGCGCAGGGCGGCGATCGCGTATTCGTCCAGATCGCCGGACACCACGATCCGGGTGTGTTTCGCGCCGAGGGTGTCGAGCTGATCGCGCACCTGCCGCGCCAGGACGCCCAGGTCGCCGGAATCGATACGCACACCGCCCAATTCGGGCCCGGCCACCTCGATGGCCCGGGCCACTCCGGCGGTGATGTCGAAGGTGTCCACCAGCAGTGTGGTTCCGATGCCCAGCGCGTCGACCTGACTGCGGAACGCCGCCGCCTCGTGCTGCCCGTCCGGGCCGCTGTGCAGCAGCGTGAAGGCGTGAGCGCTGGTGCCGGCGCCGGGAATCCCGTAGCGCCGCACCGCCTCCAGATTCGAGGTGGCGTCGAATCCGGCCAGATAGGCGGCGCGGGCGCAGGCGGGAGCGGCCAGTTCGTGGGTGCGGCGCGAACCCATCTCGATCATCCGGCGTCCCGCGGCCGCGCTGACCATCCGAGCCGCCGCGGCGGCGATCGCGCTGTCGTGGTTGAGGATCGACAGGATCAGCGTTTCCAGCACCACGCACTCGGCGAAACTGCCGCGCACCGACAGGATCGGCGAGCCGGGGAAGTAGAGATCGCCTTCCAGATAGCCGTCGATATCGCCGGTGAAGCGGAAATCGCGCAGCCATTCCAGGGTGCGCGGGTCCAGGAATCGCGCTGCCACAGCGAGTTCGGCTTCGCCGAAACGGAAGTCCCGCAACGCGGTGAGCAACCGGTCGGTACCCGCGACGACGCCGTATCGGCGGCCGTGTGGCAACCGGCGAGCGAATACCTCGAAGGTGCATTGCCGCTGGCCCGAACCGTCGGCCAGGGCGGCCGCGAGCATGGTCAGCTCGTACTGGTCGGTCAGCAGGGCGGTGCTCGCGGCGGCGGCCGATGTGTCCACGCGGCCACTGTAGACATACCGGACGCGCGGCGGCGCGGATGGCCTTCGGGACCTGCTCGGCGCGGGTGTTGTTTATCCGGAGGCGCGTCGTACTCTGAGGGTATGGGTCTGTGCATGAGAGACGCCGTCCGGATCGCCGCCGGTCCGGTCGGCGCGAACCAGGCAGCAGCGCGAGCGACGGGCCCGCAGGACACGGCATGGCCGGGGCAGTCGTGGGCGGGGCGGAGCAGCCGCGTATGCGCCGTAGCCGGACAGTTGTCGGCGGCTCAGGCCACACCGGAAACCGTCGAGGTCACCGAGATCCTGGAGGCCGAGGACCGGCCGTGGGTCACGGTGGTCTGGGACGACCCGGTGAACCTGATGCACTACGTCACCTACATCTTCCAAAAGCTGTTCGGTTACAGCAAAGCCAAGGCAACCGAACTGATGCTGCAGGTACACAACGAGGGCAAGGCGGTGGTGTCGTCGGGGTCCCGGGACAGGATGGAGCACGACGTTCAGCGTCTGCATGCCGCCGGACTCTGGGCGACCATGCAACGTGACCAGTGACCGCGACGGCTACGGTAGCCCCGTGCGCAAGTGGAGCAGGAAGAACTCGCTGAGCGGGCTCAAGCTGCGGTCGGAAATGGACCCCAGGGAGGCGGACGTTCTGCGTTCGCTGGTGGGGGCGGTAACCGGACTGCTCACCGATCGGGCCCGGTCCACCCCCGAGGACGATCTCGCGGAGCTGACCGGACTTCGCACCGGCAACAGCGCTGCGCCGGAGGACCCGCGGCTGGCGCGGCTGCTGCCCGACTTCCATCGCAAGGAACCCGGTTCCCCGGACGCCGACCGCGCCGATCTCAACAGCGCTCTGCGCAGCCTGCACGAACCCGAGATCATCGACGCGAAGGTCGCCGCCGGCACGGTGGTTCTGGAAACCCTGCCCGAGCGCGGCGGCAAGATCGTGCTCACCCCCGAACAGGCCGACGCCTGGCTGAACGCGCTCAACGACGTGCGGCTCGCGCTCGGCACCGCACTGGGCATAGATCCCGACACGCCGGACCAACTCGATCCGGACGACCCCCGCGCCCCGCACCTGGACGTCTACCACTGGCTCACCTGGATGCAGGATTCGCTGCTGCACGCCCTCGCTCCCTGACTCCGCTCTCGCCGCGCGGATGCCGACCTCTGCAGGAGGACATGTGACTTCGGTGCCGGGACCTCGCGATTCGATCACCGATGTCGCTGGTGTGCTCGTCGGCCATCATCACGAACTCGAACCGGACGCGACGCTGGGTTCGGGCGCCGCGACCGGATGCACCGTGGTGCGCGTGCCGGGCGGCGCCACCGCCTCGGTCGACGTGCGCGGCGGGGGACCGGGCACTCGCGAGACCGATCTGCTCGATCCCGGACAGACGGTGCGGCAGGTGAATGCGGTACTGCTCACCGGCGGCAGCGCCTACGGGCTGGCGGCCGCCGACGGGGTGATGCGCCGGCTGGAGGAGGACGGCGAGGGCATTCCGATGGATCCGGCCGATCCCTCGCGGGTGGTGCCGATCGTTCCGGGCGCGGTGATCTTCGATCTCCCGGTGGGGGCGTGGGATATCCGGCCGACCGCGGAATTCGGCTATCGCGCAACGGAATCGGCGAGTGCGGTATTCGAGCGCGGCAGTGTGGGCGCCGGTACCGGCGCGCGTGCCGGTTCCCTCAAAGGCGGAATCGGCACGGCCAGTGTGCATTTCACCGCGGGCCCGGCCGCCGGTCATACCGTCGGTGCGCTGGTGGTCGCCAATCCGGTCGGCTCGGTATTCGATCCGCGGACCGGTCTGCCGTGGGGAGCGGGTACCGACGGACCGGAGCATTTCGGTCTGGCACCCGCCACGGCCGAAGCGCTGGCCCGCGCCAATGCCCTGCCGGTGAAGGGAACCGTGCTCAACACCACCATCGGTGTGGTGGCCACCGATGCCGCGCTGGATCCGGCGGGATGTCGCCGCCTCGCCGTCACCGCGCACGACGGGCTGGCCCGCGCGATCCGTCCCGCCCATTCCCCGCTGGACGGTGACACTCTGTTCGCGCTGGCCACCGGCACGGCGACCGCGGAATCGAATATCGCGCTGCCGCCCGCGTTTCCGGCGGATCTGCTGCTGCTCGACGAACTGTGCACCGCGGCCGCGGTCTGTGTGGAGCGGGCGATCGTGGACGCGGTCCTGCGGGCGAACCCGGTGGCGGGCATACCGACCTACCGTGAGTTGTTCGGCTGAGTGGCGTCCGCCCCGATCGAGGTATTCCGCCGCCCTCCGACGTGCTATATCAGGCCCGGCCGCGCGGTGGGTGGGAATAGCCGAATATCCTCGGCCGTTGACGGCAGCGATACGACCCGCGCGGGCCGGGCGCGTCGCGGGCGTGAGCGGAAGGATTCGAACTGTGCTGGTGATCAGGGCCGATCTCGTGGATGCGATGGTGGCGCACGCCCGCGCCGATCATCCCGACGAGGCCTGCGGTGTGATCGCCGGCGCCGAGGGCTCCGACCGTCCCGAGCGATTCGTGGCGATGATCAACGCCGAGCGCTCGCCCACCTTCTACCGGTTCGACTCCGGCGAACAGCTGCGGGTCTGGCGGGAGATGGACGACCGCGACGAGGAGGCGGTGGTGATCTACCACTCGCACACCGCCACGGAGGCCTATCCGAGCCGGACGGACATCTCGTACGCCTCCGAGCCGAACGCCCACTACGTGCTGGTGTCCACCCGCGACCCGCACGAGCACGAACTGCGCAGCTACCGGATCCTCGACGGTGTGGTCACCGAGGAACCGGTGAAGATCGTGACCGAATACCCCCGGGCCTGAGCCCGACGCGTCCGCGAACCAGGCGACCAGAAGAAACAGGAGCACCCATGTCGGTAACCGTGTCCATCCCGACCATCATGCGCACCCTCACCGGAGGTGAGAAGCGGGTCCAGGCGACCGGTTCCACCCTCGCCGAGGTGATCGGTGACCTCGAGACCAACTACCCCGGACTCGAACAGCGCCTGCTGTCCGACGGCAAGCTCAACCGCTACGTCAACATCTACGTCGACGACGAGGACGTGCGCTTCGCCGGTGGGCTGGAGGCCGAGGTTCCGGCCAACGGATCGGTGACCATTCTTCCTGCCGTCGCCGGAGGCGGCCTGGACAGCACCGTCGCCGGCGGCGCGCTCGGCCGCTGATTTCCGTGGCACGCTACGAATCGCTGATCGAGACCCTCGGCAACACCCCGCTGGTGGGTCTGCGGACGCTGTCGCCCAAATGGGACGGTGACGACCACGTCCGGCTGTGGGCCAAACTCGAGGACCGCAACCCGACCGGGTCGATCAAGGACCGGCCCGCCCTGCGCATGATCGAACAGGCCGAGGCCGACGGCACGCTGCGGCCCGGCTGCACGATTCTGGAGCCGACCAGTGGCAATACCGGCATCTCGCTGGCCATGGCAGCCAAGCTCAAGGGCTATCGCCTGGTCTGTGTGATGCCGGAGAACACTTCGGTCGAGCGGCGGCAGCTGCTGACCATGTTCGGCGCCGAAATCATCGACTCGCCGGCCGCCGGTGGTTCCAACCAGGCCGTCGCGAAGGCCAAGCGGATCGCCGCCGAACATCCCGACTGGGTGATGCTGTACCAGTACGGCAATCCCGCCAATGCCGACGCGCACTATCAGGGCACCGGCCCGGAAATCCTGGCGGACCTTCCGGAGATCACCCACTTCGTCGCCGGTCTGGGCACCACCGGGACTCTGATGGGAACCGGTCGTTACCTGCGCGAGAAGGTCGCGGAGATCGATATCGTGGCCGCCGAGCCGCGATACGGCGAACTGGTCTACGGCTTGCGCAACATCGACGAGGGCTTCATTCCGGAGCTCTACGACGAATCGGTGCTGACCTCGCGGTTCTCCGTCGGGCCCTACGACGCGGTGCGGCGCACCCGGGAGCTGGTACTGGAGGAGGGCATCTTCGCCGGCATCTCCACCGGTGCGATCCTGCACGCCGCCCTCGGTGTGGGCAACAAGGCGTTGCGCGCGGGCAAGCGGGCCGATATCGCGTTCGTGGTGGCCGACGGTGGTTGGAAATACCTGTCGACCGGCGCGTACGACGGCACGCTCGAGGATGCCGAGGAACGGCTCGAAGGCCAGCTCTGGGCGTAATCCCGGTGGACCGGCCGCAGCGCCGGTCCGAGTCCGGTTCCTCGCCGCAGCGGTACCGTTGAGGGCGAGCGACCGGACGGCCGGTCTCGCGAGGAGGTGATGGCGGTGGCCGAGCAGATGGGCCCGTCCTTCGACCCGGATCGGATTGCCGCGCTGCGGGCCGAACTGCAGAAGTCCGCGGGAACACCCGCCGGTTCCGTACCGCCCGGTTCGCAATCTCCCTCGCTGCGGCCCGTTCCCGCCACGCCGGCATCCGAGGCCGGACGCACCGCCGCGCTGAAGTTGTTGTGGCAGCGGGCGATTGCGATGACCCTCAGCTTCGTGGCGCTGCTGTACGCGGTCGAGGGGGTCGACACCGTCTCGAACCACGACCTCGACGGTGCGGGGGTGCGGCCCCGGACGGCCGCGGGTCTGGAGGGCATCGTCTTCGCCCCCGTCCTGCACGCGAATTGGGCGCATCTGATCGGCAACACCCTGCCGGTGATCGTGCTCGGACTGCTGACGTTGCTCACCGGGATCGGTCGCGGTCTGGCCGCCACCGCCATCGTCTGGATCGTGGCCGGGATCGGCACCTGGCTCACCGGGGCGAGCGGTTCGGTGCATATCGGCGCCTCGGTCCTGGTGTTCGGCTGGCTCACCTATCTGATCTCGCGCGGCCTGTTCACCCGCAACCTGTGGCAGATCCTCGTGGGCGTCGTCGTGGGTCTGCTCTACGGCTCGATTCTGTGGGGTGTGCTGCCCGGACAGTCCGGAATCTCTTGGCAAGGGCATCTTTTCGGTGCGTTGGGTGGACTGCTGGCCGGCTGGGTACTCTCATCGAATGAACGTCGTCATCGTCGCGGGGAGAGTGCCGGCCGCCTCGCATCGTCGGGGTGACTGCGGAACCCGGCCGGCGATTTGGGGGATCCCCAGTTGAGTGAGAATGCAGCGTGGCAGCATGGGGGAATGCGCCTCACCGTCCTCGGGTGTTCGGGCAGTGTGTCCGGCCCGGATTCCCCTGCGTCGGGCTATTTGCTGACCGGTCCGGATATGACCCCCACCGTGATCGATTTCGGTCCCGGCGTGCTGGGTGCGTTGCAGCGCCACCTGGATCCCGGCGAGGTCGACATCTTCCTCACCCACCTGCACGCCGATCACTGCCTGGACCTGCCCGGATTGCTGGTGTGGCGGCGGTATCACCCGAACCCGCCGACCGGGAAGGCCATCGTGCAGGGCCCCTCGGATTCGGCGCTGCGAATCGGCAACGCCTCGGCCGAGATCGGCGGCGAATGCGACGACTGGTCCGACGTGATCGATATGCGCCCCTGGGAGGAGGGCGCCGAGGTGCGCTTCGGCCCCGGCCACACGGTGGTCGCCCGCCGGATGTACCACCCGCCGGAGTCCTACGGCCTGCGCATCACCACCGCCACCGGCCGCACCCTGGTCTACACGGGTGACACCGCCTTGTGCCCCGCCGTTTTCGAACTCGCGGAGGGTGCCGACATCCTGCTGTCGGAAGCCTCGTGGACGCACGATCCGGCCAATCGCCCACCGGGGATTCACCTTTCGGGCACCGAGGCCGGAATGATCGCAGACCGTGCGGGTGTCGGCGAACTGCTGCTCACCCACATTCCGCCGTGGACCTCGCGCGAAGATGTCATCGCCGAGGCCAAGGAGCAGTTCAGCGGGCCCGTGCACGCGGTCTCGCCGGGCGAGGTCATCGACATCTGAGCGCCGACCCCGCCGGGTGGAGATGTTGGTGCCCCGCCGGGGGAGGGGCGTCGTACCCATCCCTTAGGCTGGCGTGGTGTCTAGACGAGCCGATGGCAGAGCGGACGACGAACTCCGCGAGGTAAGGATTACCCGGGGATTCACCACGCATCCGGCGGGTTCGGTACTGGTCGAATTCGGTCAGACGCGGGTGATGTGCACCGCGAGCGTCACCGAGGGCGTGCCCCCGTGGCGGCGCGACTCCGGATTGGGCTGGCTCACAGCCGAATACGC
This sequence comes from Nocardia sp. 852002-20019_SCH5090214, assembly GCF_001665865.1. Lineage (NCBI taxonomy): Bacteria > Bacillati > Actinomycetota > Actinomycetes > Mycobacteriales > Nocardiaceae > Nocardia > Nocardia sp. 852002-20019_SCH5090214. Next base: position 15,742 of record NZ_LZMK01000295.1, read on the forward strand.
GATGCTGCCGGCCGCCACTCACACCCGCAGCGGGCGCGAATCGGTGAAGGGCAAGGTCGGCGGGCGCACCCAGGAGATCAGCCGTCTGGTCGGCCGGTCGCTGCGGGCGTGCATCGACCTGGCCGCGATCGGCGAGAACACCATCGCCCTCGACTGCGATGTCCTGCAGGCCGACGGCGGCACCCGCACCGCGGCGATCACCGGCGCTTACGTGGCGCTGGCGGATGCGATCACCTACCTCGGAGCCGCCGGCCGCCTGGCCGATCCGCAGCCGATCTCGTGCATGATCGCCGCGGTCAGCGTCGGTGTGGTGGACGGGCGGGTGCGCCTGGACCTGCCGTACGAGGAGGATTCGCGCGCCGAGGTCGATATGAACGTGGTCGCCACCGACACCGGCACCCTGGTCGAGATCCAGGGCACCGGCGAGGGCGCCACCTTCCCCCGCTCGACCCTGGACAAGCTGCTGGATTCCGCGCTGGCCGGCTGTGAGCAGCTGTTCGAGGTCCAGAAGCAGGCGCTCGCGCTGCCGTATCCGGGACATCTGCCCGAGCCGGGCGAGAAGAGGAAGTAATGGCGCGCCGGGTACTGGTGGCCAGTCGCAACGCGAAGAAGCTCGGCGAATTGCGCCGCATCCTCGCCGAGGCGGGCGTCGCGGGTCTGGAGATCATCGGCCTGGACGAGGTGCCGCCGTTCCCGGAGGCCCCCGAAACGGGTGCGACCTTCGAGGAAAATGCTCTCGCCAAGGCTCGCGACGGTGCGACGGCCACCGGATTGCCTTGTGTGGCAGACGATTCCGGCCTCGCGGTCGACGCTCTCAACGGTATGCCGGGCGTGCTGTCCGCGCGCTGGGCGGGCCGCCACGGCGACGACGCGGCCAACAACGAGCTGCTGCTCGCCCAGCTGGGAGACGTCCCCGACGAACGCCGCGGCGCCCGCTTCGTCTCGGCCTGCGCCCTGGTCGCCGACGGCCGTGAGGTCGTCACCCTCGGCCAATGGCCGGGCAGGATCGCGCGAAAGCCGGTCGGCGACGGCGGTTTCGGCTACGACCCCTTGTTCGTCCCGGCCGGCGGGTCGGTCTCGGCGGCCCAGCTCACTCCGGCGGACAAGGACGCCGCCTCCCACCGCGGCCGAGCCCTGCGCGCCCTGCTTCCGGCACTGGCCGAACTCGCCGAGTCCTGAGCGCGCCGAGCGGCTCAGCTCAAGAACTCGGCTCGGACCTGGCGGGTGCGGTAGTGCTCGCAGACGAAGGACAGGAACGGGATGGTTCCGGCGAGCGCGGTGATCACCAACGTCAGCGGCTTCCAGCGCGTCTTGATGCCCAGGTCGATGGTGAACACCAGGTACAGCATGTAGAAGATGCCGTGGATCTGGCCGATGTAGAAAAGCCAGTGCGGCGCCTTGCTGCTGTCGTCGAGCAGCAGGTACTTGTACACCATCTCCGCGCACAACAGCAGCAGCCAGACACCGGTGATGTAGGCGAGCACGCGGTAGCGGGTCAGCGCCGACCGGATGCGGCCGGTGTCGCGGGCCGTGGGGGCGGGCGTGCCGGCCGGTGCCGGTGTGGTGGTGGCGGCCGGGGTGGTGGGGCGGTCGGCGCTCAACCGGCTCTCCTCTCGATGTCGGGGCCGTCGAGCCCCACGGCGTGCATCCGCTCGCGCACATCCTGTGCGTGCAGATCGGCAAGGTATTTGTTGTATTCGGCCAGCACCGGGTCGTCGTCGCGGGCGGCGGTCGGCCGTTCGGGCAGGATGCCGGCCGGGATCTCGCGCGGAGCAGCCCGTTTGGTCTTCCGCCGAGCCGGAGTCGCGGAGTCGGCCGGGCTCGATGCCTCGGCCGGTTCCGTCGCCTCGGTGTGCTCGGCGGCGGTATCGCGTTCGAGTCGCACGAACCGGAAATAGGCGAAGACCACGAATCCGGCGAACAGCGGCCACTGCAGCGCGTAACCGAGGTTCTGCGCGGTTCCGGACGAGGATTCGAACCGTCCCCACTGCCACCAGCCCAACCCCAGGCACGCCAGCGCGGCCACGACCACCAGGATGATCAGGGCCGGGCGACGATGTGGAGCGGACACGCCTACCACGGTACCCGGTCTACTACACAGGCCGTAGTGTGAGGTGCCCGGCGATCGGCGCTGGTCAGAATTTGTAGGTCACGCCGGTCAGCCGCTCGGATTCCTCCCACAGCCGCCGCTGCAGATCGGTGTTCTTCGACAGCCCGCTCGACGGTGACGGCCGCACCGGACCGCGGGAACCGAACAGCAGCGTCGGTCCCCAGTAGGTGTTCGGATCGGCGTCCGGCACGGTGGCCGCGTAGAGGCTCGACTCCGCCGCCTTGCGCGGGGAGTGCCCGGCCAACGCGATGAAGGGCTTGGCGACCTTGTCGAGCGGGGTCTCGGTCCGGGTGAACAGATCGGTGGGCGAGACGCCGGGGTGGACGGCATAGGACCGCTTGGCGGATCCGGACTCGGCCAGGCGTCGTTGCAGTTCGCGCGCGAACATCAGATTCGACAACTTCGACTGTGCGTAGGCGAGGTTGCGCTGGTAGCGGCGGTTCTCGTAGTTGAGGTCGTCGATCCACAGCTTCGGCGTCTGCCGGTGCGCGATGCTGGCGAGAGTGACCACCCGGTCGCCGATACGGTCCAGCAGCAGTCCGGTCAGCGCGAAGTGACCGAGATGGTTGACCCCCCACTGGGTTTCGAAGCCGTCCTCGGTCCGCGAGAAGGGGATGTTCATCAGTCCCGCGTTGTTGATCAGCACATCGAATTCCCCGGTGCGCTCGGCGAATTCGCGAATCGAGGCGAGATCGGCCAGATCCAGTGCGGAAACTCGGACATCACCCTCGATACCGTCGGCGACCTGCTGTGCTGTCGTGGTGTTGCGGCAGGCCATGATCACGGTCGCCCCCTTGGCGGCCAGTGCTCGGGTGGTGTGCTTGCCGATACCGCCGTTGGCTCCGGTGATCACGAACGTGCGTCCGTGCTGCGCCGGGATCTCGCTGGGATTCCACGCCATGGTGAGACCTCACTGTTTACGTTTGGGAGTAGGAGCCTCGTCGCATCCTCACCGCGTGACCTTACTCCAGAGTAAGTTCCGGCGGTAGGGTTCGGTCGCCGTGTCGTCAGGGTATCGACCATCGCTCCGGCATGGGCGATATGAATGCCGAAGATTTGCGGGTGAGGGAAGCAAGCCGGCGTATTGCCGTGTTACGCCGATCGAATCGGGCCAAGGGCACATACTGAGCTAATGTCCGGTGTCGCCGCAGTCGCCGAATCGCCCGCACCCGTGAGCCATACCCGTGTCAACGTCGTCTTCGCCACCGTCGTGCTGGGGATGTTGATGGCCGCGCTCGACCAGACCATCGTGTCGACCGCGTTGCCGACCATCGTCGCCGACCTGGGTGGCGCCGGGCATATGGCCTGGGTCGTGACGGCGTATCTGCTGGCCGAGGCCGTCGCCACCGCGCTGGCGGGAAAATTCGGCGACCTGTTCGGCCGCAAACTGATCTTCCAGCTCAGCGGACTGATCTTCATCATCGGGTCGATGGTGGCGGGGCTCGCTCACGGCATGACGCTGCTCATCGTCGCGCGCGGCATCCAGGGAGTCGGCGCGGGCGGGCTGATGGTGACCTCGATGGCGCTGATCGCCGATGTGATCCCGCTGCGTGACCGGGGCAAGTATCAGGGTGCGCTGGGCGCGGTCTTCGGCATCACCACCGTGGTCGGCCCTACGCTGGGCGGGCTGTTCACCGACCATGCCAGCTGGCGCTGGTGCTTCTACGTGAACGTGCCGCTGGCGATTCTGATGATCGCCGTTGCGGCACGGGCGATTCCGTCGATCCGCGCCGCGGTGCGGCCGGTGGTCGACTACGCCGGCATCGCACTGGTCGCGATCGGCGTCAGCTGTCTGATTCTCGGACTGGAATGGGGCGGCCAGGAATATCCGTGGGGTTCGGCGACCATCATCGGACTGTTCGCGGCCGCGGTGGTCCTGCTGACAGCGTTCGTCTTCGTCGAGACCCGCGCGGCCGAGCCGATGCTGCCGATGCATCTGTTCCGCAGCAACGTCTTCACCGTCTGCTCGATCCTCAGCTTCATCGTCGGCTTCGCGATGCTCGGCGCGATGACCTATCTGCCGGCCTATCTGCAATACGTCAACGGTGTCTCGGCCACCGCGTCCGGACTGCGCACCCTGCCGTTGGTGGTGGGCCTGTTCACCACCTCGATCATCTCCGGCCAGGTGGTGGGCCGGACCGGCTACTACAAATACTTCCCGGTCGCGGGCACCGCGGTCATGGCGGTGGGGCTGTATCTGATGTCGACCATGGGCCGGACCACCGGCTTCTGGCTGCAATCGCTGTACATGCTGATCCTCGGTCTGGGCATCGGCCTGGCGATGCAGGTGCTGACGATCGTCGTGCAGAACACCGTCCCGTACCAGGACCTGGGCACCGCCACCTCGGGTGTCACCTTCTTCCGGACCGTCGGGTCGACCTTCGGCACCGCGATCTTCGGCACGCTCTACAGCAATCAGCTGGAACCGAATCTGCGCCAGGCGCTCACCGAGGTGCCCGGGGTGCCGCCCGCGGTGGCGCAGAGTCCGCAACTGTTGCACCAGCTTCCGTACGCCCAGGCGATCCCGATCATCGACGCCTATGCCGACACCATCGACTACGTCTTCCGCTGGGTGGTGCCGGTGGCCGTGGTCGGTTTCGTCGTGGCGTGGTTCCTGAAGCAGGTTCCGTTGCGCGACAGCGTCCGCGCGGAGGCGGCCGATGTGGGCGGCGGTTTCTCGGTGCCCGATTCTCCGGATCGTATTGTCCGCCTGGAGCATTCGCTGGCGAACGTGCTGCGCAGACTGCGCGACGACGAGCTGCCCGATCCGCAGATCCTGGCGGCCGCGGACAGTCCGCTCGGCCGGGATCAGGCCTGGGCCATCGGGCAGGTGAAGATGTTGCAGCGCGCCCGCGGTTCGGCCGAGCTCGCGGCGGTGGCGCGAGCGCACTGGATGCCGCCGGAAGTGCTGGAACCGGTGTACGACAAGGCAGTGCGATCCGGCTACATCGAATTCGACGGCGACCGAATGGATCTGACCGCGAGTGGCCAGGCCGAGTACGACCGCATTCTCGCCGCTTGGCGCAAATGGCTGTGCCGCTATCTCGACGATTGGGATTGCGCCGACCCGGACGATCGCGCACTCTTCGATCGCGCGCTGGACAATATCGCGGCGAAACTGCTGGAGGAAGTGGAACGGCCGGAGGCGCTGCGGCTGACGGTGTGATCACCGCCGGCCGCGGCGCCCGGGCTCGATTACCTTGCCCTCCAGGTGAATACGCTCACGCGACAGCGAGTTCCGCGCGCTCGTCGACCGGCGCGTCCCAGTCGATGGTGTAGCTCTGTTCGCGGGCCATGACCTCCTCCATTTTGAAGAGTTTGGTCGCCAGCGGCATGACCAGCGGCATCATCCGGCGCATCACCGGGCCGACGGTCTTCGACTGGTTGATCTTGGCTCCCCGGGCCGCCACCTTCTCCACCCGGGGACGACGGATCCGTTCGTAGGCGGCGAAAGCCGTTGCCGGTGAATCGAAATCGCGCAGGCAGCGAGCGAGCTGCACCGCGCTCTCGATCGCCATCGACGCTCCCTGGCCGGTGCTGTTGGACGGCGCGTGCACCGCGTCGCCGACCAGCACCATGCGATCGCGATACCAGTGCGGCACCGGCGGCATGATGTGCAGGCCGCCGGTGACGACCAACTCTTCCGGCCGGGTGTTGCGAACCAGTTCGGCGCCGGGGGTGTCCTCGCCGTAGACCTCGCGCAAGGTCCGCAACCACCGTTCGGCCGGGACCTCCCGCGCCTCGGTCAGCGAAAGATACTGCTTGTGGGGCAGATTGGCGCCCCAGGCGATCCGGCCGTCGGGCATCGACCAATACAGGTAGTAGGCGTTGCGACCGTAGGCGAACACCATGGTCTCCGGGGTGACCGGATGCGAGCATGCGGTGTAGGCGCCGAAACCGAGCATGCCGGTGTAGTCGGCGCCCGGGGCGTTCGGATCGATGAGCGTGCGCACGCGCGACTTGATGCCGTCGGCGCCGACGAGGATATCGGCGGTGGCGGTGGAGCCGTCGGCGAACCGGGCGGTCACGCCGTCGCGATGTTCCTCGACGCCGACCAGGCGCTTGGAGTATTCGACCGCCACGCCGGTGTCGACGGCATGATCGCGCAGGACCTGATGCAGGGCGCTGCGATCGATCGCGTGCAGCGGTTCCAGGCCGGCGGCCGTCGGCAGCTCGATATCTTTGTGGCCCAACGACATCACGGTGCGAGTGATCGGCAGAGCGACGGCCCGCACGGCATCGCCGGCGCCGATGGTGTCCAGGGCGGCCAGGCCGTTGGGTGCGAAACCCAGGGCGCTGCCGATGTTGTAGGCCGGTCCCGGATAGGCCTCGTAGACGGTCGCCTCGATTCCGGCCTTGCGCAGGGCGGTGGCGGCGACGGGGCCGGCGACACCGCCGCCGATGACGAGGGCGGATGTGACTGCGGACATGGGAAATCTCCTCGAGTGGATGAACCCGATCCGATCCGCGCACGCGCTGCCCAGTTATCCTGAAGTTGCCATACTCGGGCTGGGTTCGCCTGCGTGAATGCGGTTCGAGAGGTAAGTGGATCGAGCTCGGCGCGGTGTTGCCGCACTGCGCCGGGCCCGGTTCGTCGGTGGATTGTCGTAGCGTGGATTTCAGTCGTCGGCCGGCTGTCGGAACGTCCCTCCTTCCACCATCGCGGCGACCTCGGCGGGCGGAATCTGTTCCGAGTGGGCGCGCCGCCAGAAATCGATGTCGGGGAAGGTGCCGGAGGCGAGTTCCGTACGCAGTTCGGCGACCCAGGCCGCCTCGGCCTCGAGCATCGCCACGCCGAATTCGGCCTCGACCAGGAAGAGCCGCGGCAGAAATCGTGTCTGCTCCTCGATTTCGCGGCGGCGCTCGGCGATCTCCGCCGCGAGCAGCCGGGTGCGCTCGTCGAGCAGTGTGATCACCTCGTCCGGCGGCAGCAGGGCTACGACGGACAAGCCCGCCACGAACCGATGGGGTTCGGGTTCGGGGGTCGAGATCAGTTCCCGGATCCAGTCCTCGGCCTCGGCGCGGCCGGCGTCGGTGAGCCGGTAGATCGTCCGCTCGGGCCGGGCGCCGTCGCGCTCGCTGCCGATGACCTCGACGAATCCGTGCTTCTCGAGATTCTGCACAACCGTGTAGAGCGAACCCCATTTGATGTCCATATCGCGGTCCTTGCCGCGTTCGCGCATCTGGGCCGCGATCTCGTAGCGGTGCATGGGACGTTCGATCAGCGTCGCCAGGACCGCCAAGGCCAGCAGATTGGCGACTTTCCGCTTCTCGGGCATTGCCCACACCTCCTTACTCGTCTACGAATATACGTCGACGAGTATGACTGGGCAAGAGGGAGACGAACGAAGGAGCGCACGCACCGCGCAGTCGAGAGTGTCGGACCGGCCGACCGGAGTCGGGCGGTTATCGTGATTCGTCGTGCGGATCTTTGTGGCGGGCGCGACCGGAGTGCTGGGCGCCAGATTGACACCTCTGCTGGTCTCGGCCGGGTTCGAGGTAGCCGGGCTCACGCGCTCGGAGTCGAAGACGTCGATGCTGACCGGCTTCGGTGCGCGGCCGGTCGTCTGCGATGTCTACGACGCGGCGGCGCTGGAACAGGCGGTACGCGATTTCGCGCCCGATCTGGTGATGCACCAGCTCACCGACCTGCCCGACGATCCCGCCGATCTGCCCGCCGGACGGGCGGCGAATTCGCGGATGCGCCGCGAGGGCACCGCGAATTTGATCGCCGCGGCACAGGCAGCGGGTGCGAAACGCTTTCTCGCCCAGAGCGTCGCGTGGGAGATGACCGGAGAGGGACAGGCCGCCAAGCAGTTCCTCGAGGATGCGGTGCTCGGGATCGGTGGCGTCGTCCTGCGCTACGGCCAGTTCTACGGTCCCGGAACCTACTATCCGGAGGACGCGGACCGGCCCGATCCGCCGCGCATTCATATCGCCGAGGCCGCGGCACGGACCGTGGTCGCGCTGGATCTGGCCTCGGGCATCTACGCGGTGACCGAAGACGGCCGCATGGATTTCGAACCGGTGCAGTAGGTTTCGGCGCCGGCCGGTCGAGCGCGATCGGTCACCCGGCGCGCCGGCGGAGCAGTTCCGCGGTGGATTCGTCGGCGGGCAGGAAGGCCTCCAGATGCAGTTCCGCCAGCGAGACGTCGGTGGCGGTGGCGAACGAGGTCAGTGTGGTGATCAAACGCAACTCGCCGGCCTCCCCGCGCAGTCGCAGCGGCACCGCGAAGCCGAGATAGCCGGGCCCGGGGTCGGTGTCCGGGAGGTAGCTCTCGAATTCGGCGACCAGTTCCTCGGCGCGCGGATCCGGTGAGTGGCGGTTGCGTGCCCGCATGGATTCGGTGACATGTCGGCCCCATTCGGCGAAGTTGACCACCCGAGGCGCCAAGCCGTCCGGATGTAATGCCAAGCGGCGCACATTGATCGGCGCGGTGAGCAGTTCGGGCGCACAGCCCTCGGTGAAGACGTCGAACGCGGCGTTCGCTTCGATCAAACATCCGTAGCGGTCGGCGATCAGCGCCGGATAGGGCATATGCCCGGACAGGATCGTGCGCAGCGCCGCGCGCACCGGAGCCAATTGCGGTGCGTCCACACCGGATTCGTCGTAAGCGGGGGCGTAGCCGGCCGTCGCCAGCAGCGCATTGCGTTCGCGCAGCGACAGTTCCAGTGATTCCGCCAGCCGCAGCACGATGGATCGGCCCGGCCGGGAGCGGCCCTGTTCGAGATAGCTGAGGTGGCGCTGCGTGGTATCGGCGCGGATGGCCAGGTCGAGCTGGCTCCACCGCCGCAGCCCCCGCCAGCGTCGCAGTTCCTGCGCGAAGGGTCCAGGTTGCGCGACTGTCGTCATGGGATCATCGTCGGCCCCGGGGTGGCGCTCCGCCATACCCTGGAGGGAATCGCGCGAGTGCGGGCCGGCGGACAGACTCGGCGGCATGAGCTACGAACCCACCGATATCGAATTGAAGAATCTGCTCGACCGCTGGGTCGGCCAGTGGAACGAACCCGATGCCGACCGGCGTCGCGCGCTGATCCGCGAGGTCTGGGCCGAGGACGGCTATCAGGTCATGGTCAATCCGCCCGAGGGCATTCGCGACACCGCCCGCCACTACGGGGTCGCCGCTCCGGCGATCGAGGTCCGCGGCTACGACGCGATGTTCACCCGTGTCACCCGGGCATACGACATGTTCGTCGCCGACGGTGAGCATGTCTTCGAGCCCGAGGGCGAGCCGGTTCGGCACGCCGGGGCCGCCGTGGCCCTGACCTGGGTGATGCGTTCGCGCGCGGACGGCACGGTCGCCGGATCCGGACTCGAGGTGCTGACCTTCGACACCGACGGGAGGGTGCGCACCGACCACCAATTCGTGAAGTGAGCCGCCGCGGGCCTGTCGGTGCGCATGTCTAGGGTGCAGGAATGCCTCGCGACCTCGCCGATCTGCCGTATGCCCCGAGTCTGACGCCGCTGCTGGAACCGCTCGCACCCGACACCGAGTACGAGCGGGTCCACCTCGACGCCACGTCCCTCGACGAGGTGTCGGCGGGCGGCTCCTGGTTCAGCGAGTCGGCGCTGACCGGTGTGGTCCTCGGCGGCGGCAGCCTGAATCACTGCCGATTCGACGACGTCTGGCTGCGCGGGGTGCGGTGGATCGGGATCGACGCCTGCGAAACTCGGTGGCTGAATGCCGAATTCGTCGACTCCGCGTGGTCGGGAGTCATCGCCGTCGACGCGCAGCTGCGTCGCATCCGGTTCGAGGGATGCAAATTCGAATCGGTGAACTTCCGTGCGGCCACACTGCAGGACGTGACCTTCGCCGACTGCGTGTTTCGCGATACCGACTTCTCCGCCGCCACATTTCGGAAGGTCGACTTTCCCGGATCGCGGCTCGAAGGCGTCGCCCTGCACGGGGCCACCTTGAAGGACGTGGACCTGCGGGGCGCGACCGCCCTGGACCTCATCGCCGATATCGGAACGCTGAAGGGGGCGATCATCACCACACCCCAGCTGATGGAGATGGCGCCCGCCTTCGCGCGGGCGGCGGGAATCATCGTGCGCGACAATCGAATCCGCGATTAGCCGCTGGATACGCCCGGAATCTGGCCGATACCGTAGGTCACGATCATGGCCAGCGCACCACCGATCACCACCCGGAGCACGGCCCGGCGTCGATTGCTGCCGCCGAGGCGCGCGCTCAGCGATCCGGTCGCGGCCAGCGCCACCAGCACGGCGGCGAAGGTCACCGGAATGCGCCAGTTCGCCGGCGGCAGCAGAATCGCCAGCAGCGGCAACAGGGCGCCGCAGGTGAACGCCAGCGCGGAGGAGAACGCGGCCTGCCACGGGTTGGTCAGCTCGTTCGGGTCCAGACCCAATTCCGCCTCGGCGTGCGCGGCGAAGGCATCGTGGGCGGTCAACTCCTGCGCGACCTGCCGCGCGGTCGCCTCCGACAGTCCTTTGTGCCGATAGATCTCGGTCAACTCGGTCAGTTCGTAATCGGGATCTTCGGCGAGCTCCCGCTTCTCCAGCGAGAGCAGGGCACGTTCGCTGTCGCGCTGGGTGCTGACCGAGACGTATTCGCCGGCAGCCATCGACAGCGCACCCGCGACCAGCCCGGCCACACCGGCGGTGAGGATGGGCGTGGTGGCCGCGGTGGCCGAGGCGACGCCCACCACCAGGCCCGCGGTCGACACGATGCCGTCGTTGGCGCCCAGCACTCCGGCCCGCAACCAGTTCAGCCGGGAGGCGAAACCGCCGCCGTGGGGTTCGTGCGGATGCTTCCAGCTTCCGGAGTCGCGCACATTGTCGGAGTCGTTCACGGATGCAGAGTAGGCCGCCGAGCGGGCCGGGTGGTGGACCTGCGCCGCAGGCGAGCCGCGTCCGCCGCCCAGGCGAGCCCGGATCGGTAGCATGCGTGCCATGAATTCCCTTGTCACACGCGCTATGTCCACGGTCGCCGAACAGCTGGGCAATCCGCACGGGGTGCTGGGCAAGGTGGTGGCGCGGATGCTGAACCGGGCCAATCGCTTCGCCATCGACGCCGCGGTCGAGGCGGCCGAGGTGGGCGCGGGACAGGCCGCGGCCGATATCGGCTTCGGTGGGGGCGTGGGGCTGTCGATCCTGCTGCGCACCGTCGGTGAGGCGGGGACCGTGCACGGCGTGGAGATCTCTCCGGATATGTCGGCGCGTGCCCGTTCTCGCTTCGCCCGCGATATCGGCACCGGCCGGTTGCGGATCGTGGAAGGCGCGCTCACCGAACTGCCGCTCGCATCGGCGAGCCTGGATGCGGTGATCACGGTGAATACCGTCTATTTCATCGACGATCTGGACCGGGCTTGCGCGGAGCTGGCTCGGGTGCTGCGCCCGGGTGGCCGGGTGGTGGTCGGCATCGGAGATCCGGCGGCGATGGCGAAGATGCCGTTCACCGCGCACGGCTTCCGGCTGCGGCCGGTCGACGAGGTATCGGGCGCGCTGCAACGAGCAGGGCTGGCGGTCGAACACCGGCAGATCGACCGGCAGCCGATTCCGGCTCATCTGCTCATCGGGCGTCCGGTTCGCGAGGACTGAGCGCCGGCAGGGCGACCACGTCGATCGCGCGACTCACGGCGCCGATCTCGTCGGGCACCGCGGCCAGGGCGATATCGACCGTGAAGCCCATGGGCGCGTCCAGCGGCCGGAGGAAGTCGTCGTAGTGCATCGGCACGACGGTGGCGGGGCGCAGCCGCGTCAGGATCCGGTGCCAGTAGTCCGGCGTCACCGACCGTCCGGCCACTCCGGCGAGGAAGATGTCGACCTCGCGGTGCCGGATCGCGTCATCGATGAGATCGGCGCTGCCCTGGTGGTAGATCTCGATACCGGCCACCGCGATGTGGATGCCCCAGGTCTGTCCGCAGCCGTACGCCATCGGCGCCAGCGCGGCCAGGGATTCGCAGCTGGTGTCGCCGGGGGAGGGGATCCGGGTGCCGAAGGGGATCTTCGAATGCACGCTCGGCACGAAGGTCACCGTGAACGGTCCGAGTTCGTAGCGGCGGTACGGCTCCCCCTCCACACCCCGTTCGCCGAGTCCGTGCAGGGCCATGAGATTGCGCACCGACCGTGAGCCGTAGACCGGGCAGCCGAAACGGCGCGCGAGCTCGGGAGCGTCCAGCGCGTGGTCCCAATGGCCGTGTCCGACAACAATTCCCGTTACGTCGCCGAGGCCGGGCAGGAAGCGGTCGATCGATGCGGGATCGGGAAGCGCGGTGCGGCGGCGCACCACCGTCGACAACGGCACCCGGGTGAGGAACGGATCGACGAGCAGTGTCGCGCCCTCGTAGGTCATCCGATACCCGGCGGTGCCCAGCCATTCGAGTTCGAGACCGGCGGGCAGCGTCAGCGGCCGGGCTTCGAGCTCACGCAATGCCTGCGCATCCTCGCGGTCGCGCGCGCTCTTGTTCAGGAAGTAGCGGGCATAGCCGGCGGTGTGCCGAAGCGGATCGAGCACCGTCGAGAGAGCGGACATCGGCCCATTGTGCGCCACCGGGTCACGGATTGTCCTCGGCGAGCACCTTGTGCAGGGCGGTGGCGAGAGCGCCGAGTTCGTCGGCGCCCAGACCGGCGAAATGCTGGTCGACGACCGCGTGATGGCGGGGGGTGGCCTCGTGCAACCGCTGCCGCCCGGCCACGGTGATGGCGACGTACGCCGATCGGCCGTCCGCGGGATTGGTTTCGCGGGTGACCAGGCCGCGCGCCTCCAGTTCGGTGACCAGGCGGCTCACCCGGGTGCGACTGAGCACCATGGTCGCGCCGAGGTCGCTCATCCGCAGACGCGGCGTGCCCGCGAGTTCCACGAGCATGTCGTACCAGCTGGCGGGCATGCCGTAGCCGCGACGCAGTTGGGCATCCAGCTCCGGGCGCAGGTCGACGTACACCCGCTGCAACGCCCGCCACACCTGGACCGAGGCGGGTACTGAGCTCCCGGATTCCGGCACGCTGCCGATCTTAGACGGCCGTCATCCCGGCCGCCCGGCGTGCGCCGATCGCCGCCCGGCGATAACCGGTGGACACCGGTTCTACGATTCGGACATGGATATGCGCGCGAGCGTAGAACTTCCCCCCGGCTGGCAGGACCGGGTACGCGGCGTCCTCGCCGGCTCGCCCCGGCCGGAGTTGGCGAGTGGTTCACTGTGTCTGCTGGGCGCCGGGCTGGACAGCGTTGCGCTGCAGCTGGATTGGGCGGGACAGCCCTACGTGTTGCGTCTGCCCCAGGACCCGCACGGCGCGGAAGGAATCGCGCGCGAGGCCGGTCTGCTTCCGGAATTGGCCCCGTTGCTGCCGGTGCCGATTCCGCAATTCCTGTTCACCGCGCCGAATCCGCTGGGGCCGGGTGAGTTCTGTGTGTATCCGCTGGTACCGGGCGACTCGCTCGACGAAGAAGAATGGGCCGAGCGGGGATTGCTGCACTCCGACGCGGCGCGGACGATCGCGGAGTTGATCGATCTGATCCATTCGTTTCCGGCGGACCGGGCACGGAGCTTCGGTGTCGAGGTCACCGATCTGCGGGGTGATTTCGCCGCGGATCTGAAGGCCGTTCGCGCCGAGGTGCTTCCGTTGCTGGACGCGGCCGAGGCCGAGGAGTTGTCCGCAGCCTGGCAGCGATATCTCGACGACGACGCGAACTTCGACTTCGAACCGACCCTCATCCATGCCGATATGAGCCTGGACCATCTGTTGATCACCGACGGCGCGATCAGCGGCCTGATCGACTTCGGCGATGTGGAGATCGGCGATCCCGACTACGACCTCTGCTATCTGTACCCGGAGGCGGGGCGCGACTTCGTGCGCGAGATCCAGCGCTGTCGCGCACGGGATCTCGAGCCCGTCACCGAGAACAAGCTGCGCTTCTGGGCATGTGCCGACCCCGCCCTCGACGTACTGGACGCGATCGAACAGGGCCGCACGGACTTTCGGGACCAGCGACTGGCGGTACTGCGGCAGGCCCTGCGCAGCTATCGGCCGAACGGCGATTGAGCCTCAACGACGTTCGTAGAAACCGTCGATCCGGGCCCGGCCCACGGCCTGCGCGGCCGCCAGCACATCCCGGGGTTTCGCGTTCTCGACAGGTTTGCCCGCGGCTGTGGTGAGGGGCGCGCCGAGGGCGAACAACTGGAAGACGTACCGGTGCGGACCGTGTCCTTTGACCGGCGCGGGACCCATGTACCCGCTGCCGAAACCGGAGCGCAGCACCCGTACCCCCGGCTCGGTGGTATCGGCACGTAATGCGTTGCGTGCCAAGCTCCGCAGCGACGGCTCGAGGAGCGCGACGCAATGGACGAACGGCTTCCGCATCGGAGCGTCGGGATCCTCGACGACCAGCAGGAAGCCCGCCGCCTCGTCGGGCGCGCCGCTCCAGTTCAGCGCCGGGGACTCGTCGGCGCCACCGATTCGGTGGGAGGCATGCCGGATGTCGAGCGTGGTCTCCGGCTCGAAATCCGGACTCGTGAGCCGAAAGACGGTGTCGCTGCTCAGGTTCGGCTGATTCCACGCCAGCTCCGATGTACCGGCGCGGCGATTGGCGAGCAGTTTGCCGAGAATGCTCATCGGTTCTCCTTCTCCGACCGAGGTGGACGTAGCCGCCGCGCCGCCGGTCGCAGCAGCGGGCGGGCGAAGTGGTGGATTTCGACGGTGGCATCGAATTCCAGGGTGGATACCGCACCGGGAGCACCGGCCCATTCCTCCGGGACGGCGACACCCGGCCAGGTGTGACCGCCGCCGACTACCGTCCATGCCGTCACGGCGGTATCGCCGATGCCGTGTGCGGCGGTGACGCGTCGTGAGCCGGCGGTCGTGACGGTAGTTCGTTCGTCCGCGCATCGGTCGAGGCTCGCCCAGTGCTCGGCGGTCGCGGCGGCGCCGAGAATCCGACCGCGCGGTTCGCCGTCCGGGCCCGCGGTGGCGGGAATGGCCGCCGGCGAGCGGAACCAGGGGATCGGCATCGCCGTTGATCAGCATCGCCGACACCGCGTGGGTCGGCCGCACCGCGGTCAGATCGGCGGGCAGTGCCCCGGCCACCGCGGCGAAGACGGCGACCCGTTCGCTGCATTCGAGCGCGAGACGATGGGACATGAAGGCGCCGTTGGAAATGCCGGCCACCAGCGTTCGATCGGATGCGGTCCGGAACTTCTCCGCGCACCAGTCGATCAGGGTGCGCAGGAACCCCACATCGTCCACCCCGTTTTCCTCCGCGGCCGTGACGCCGCGGCCGTCCGCCCAACTGCCGTGGCAGCCGTCCGGATAGACGACACCGACACCCCATTCCTCGGCGTGATCGGCGAATCGGGTCCAGTCGTGCATGAGCAGACCGCCGCCCTCGGCATCCGGTCCCATATTCCCGTGCAACGCGATGATCAGCGGACTGTCCGGGTCCCGGGGCGGTCGCAGATGAAAGCTCCGCCGCCGGCCGTCGTGGGTCAGCTCGCCCGGAATCAGTTCGGCGGTCATCGGCTCCCCTTCACGCGGCACGCCCGTTCGCCGTCGGATCAATACAGTAATACTGCGCAGCTCTGTCGGAACGGCGCGAGGCCTCCTGGGATGAGATCGGGGGAGATCTCCGGGACTTTCCCGATGTGCCGGACGCGGTGGCGGTGGTTTATTCGGTACCGGCGGGCGCCCGGTCCCGCCGCGAGCCCATGGGAGGGTCGTCGTGAATGCCGCGGTGGTGACGACGTGGATCTGGTTGCTCTTCGAGATCGGATTGGCAATTCGGGACCGATTGCGCCGCAAAGGATCCACCGTCCGCGACCGCGGGACCCGGACCACCATCATGATCGTCGTCGCCGTATCGATCGCAGTGGCGAACGTGGTCTCGATCGCCTTGCCGGCCGACAGCGATCTGCGCTTCACCACCCATCGCGAGGTTGTCTGGCAGGTTGCCGGAGTCGCGCTGATGGTCGTGGGGCTCGGTGTGCGAATCTGGGCGATCACGGTGCTGGGCGAGGCCTTTCGCACCACCGTCGAGGTCGATGCCGATCAGGCCGTCGTCGATCGCGGGCCGTATCACTGGGTGCGGCACCCCTCCTATACCGGAGTTCTGCTGCTCACCATCGGTTTCGGTGTCGCGGCGGGGAACTGGATCTCGCTGCTGCTGCTGATCGTCGTGCCCACCCTGGCATTTCTGCGTCGTATCGATGTGGAAGAACGGGCGATGGTCGACACCCTGGGCCGTTCCTACGAGGACTACCGCGCTCGCACGAGGCGGCTCGTCCCCGGTCTCTGGTGACCGCCTTGTGGCCGGTCACACGTGACGCGGGTCATAGCGATAGCCGTTCGTTGCTGATAACAGGTTCCAGAACTCGCGTTCACTTAAGAAAACATGCACGTGAGCTGGATTTATCGCCGCACTTCGAACGCCCCTCGGAGCGGTCACCCTCACACCGTGATCAGCTTTACTGTAACTAGCTGTAACCGATAGCTTCGTGTTGGCAGTGTTGCCGATCACGGAGAGACGATTGTGAAATTCGAGCCACACCGCCCGGACGCGGCCCGCCGATCATGGCGCCGGTGACCCGGGCCTCCTCGGGCGCGTCCGCTGTTCGTATCGTTCGCAAGAATTTCTCGGACACCGTCGTGTCCGCACTGCGAACCTTCGGCAGGGCCGTGGATATCGCCCGGGAATCGGTGACCGGCACGGCCACCGACGTCGTGCGGCGCGAATTCCAGTGGCGCGAAGCGATTCTGCAGGCGTGGCGGCTGGTGACGGTGACCGCGATCCCCGCGATCCTGATCGCGATCCCGTTCGGCGTGATCGTCTCGGTGCAGGTCGGCAACCTCATCCACACCCTGGGCGCGGATTCGCTGCTCGGCGCGACCGGCGGGCTCGGGGTGATCAAACAGGGCGCGCCGCTGGCCACCGGCTTTCTGCTCGGCGGCGCGGGCGCGGCCGCGATCGCCGCCGATCTGGGCGCGCGCACCATCCGCGAGGAGATCGACGCGCTCAACACGATGGGCATCTCGCCGATTCACCGGCTGGTGATCCCGCGACTGGTGGCGATGATCCTCGTCGCGCCGCTGCTGAACATCCTGATCATCTTCGTCGGCATCGTCGCCGGCTATGCCGTGGCCGTCGGCGGTCAGAACGTCACCCCCGGAAGTTATTGGGCCACTTTCGGATCCTTCACCACCGTCGCCGATGTGTGGGTCTCGCTGCTCAAGGCCGTGCTGTTCGGATTTCTCGTCGTGATCATCGCCTGCCAGCGCGGACTGGAGGCCAAGGGCGGCCCGCGCGGCGTGGCCGATGCGGTGAACGCGGCCGTGGTGCTGTCGGTGGTGTCGATCGCGATCGTCAATCTCGGCGTGACCCAGGTGGTCGAGATGTTCCTGCCGACGAGGCTGGTCTGACGTGGCGATCTCGACCTATATGCCCAAGGGGCTCAGCCACTTCGTGCGCTTCTATCGCCGCCGCGGCTTGCTGCTGGCTCGCGTGGAGGGACTGGGCTTCGTCCTGGCCTTCATCTGGCAGGTGCTGTCGTCGATCCCCTTGACGCTCAGGCGGTATCGCGACGAGACGCTGCGCATCATCTCCGATATGACCTGGGGACGCGGGTCGGTGATCGTCGGCGGCGGCACGGTGCCGATGATGATCGTGCTCGGCCTGGTGATGGGCGCCTCGGTGGCCGTCGAATCCTTCACCATGCTGAACATCCTGGGCATGGGCCCGGTCTCGGGCATCGTCTCGGCCTACGCCACCACCCGCGAGCTGGCTCCGATCGTGGCCGCCATCGGATTCGCCGCCCAGGCCGGCTGTCGCATGACCGCCGAGATCGGCTCGATGCGCATCTCGGAGGAGATCGACGCGATCGAGGCCCTGGGCCTGCGGTCGGTCCCGTTCGTGGTAACCACCCGGGTGATCGCCGGCGCCGTCTCGATCGTGCCGACCTTCCTGATCGGGCTGATCCTGTCGTATCTGGCCTGCCGCGGACTCGTCACACTGGTCCACGGCCAGTCGGCCGGTGTCTACGACCACTACTTCTTCCAGTTCGTTTCCGGATTCGACGTGACCGCCGCGGTGATCAAGGTGGCGATCTTCGCGACCGTCGTGATCCTGATCCACAGCTACTACGGCTTCTTCGCCACCGGCGGGCCCGAGGGCGTCGGCATCGCGTCCGGTCGCGCGGTGCGTGCGTCGTCGGTGGCGATCGTGGCCATCGACATGGTGCTGACGCTGATGCTGTGGGGTTTCAACGCGTCGATCGACTTCACGGGGTAGTACAGGTGCCGAATTACGGAATGCCCGGAGTGGCGGTGGACAAGCGGCGCTCGCTGCTGGTCGGCGGCGTGGCGATCGCGCTCGTGGCCGCCGTCGCGATCGCCTCGCTGGCCTATCGCGGCCTGCGCGCCGACGACAGCCTGCGCATCGCGCTGCACACCGAGCAGATCGGCGACGGGGTGCTGACCGGCACACCGGTGCGAGTGGACGGTGTGCAGGTCGGTGAGGTCGCGGCGATCGTGCCCGCCGACGGCGGCACGCAGCGAATCACGCTGCGACTGGACCGATCTCAGCTGCACGGTATCGACGACAGCCTGCGGGTGGACTACGCGCCGGCGAACCTGTTCGGCATCAGCGAGATCGAGTTGCGGCCGGGCTCCGGCGGCGCCCCGCTGCGCGGCGGCTCCACCATCGACCTCACCGGGCAGCACGCCGACGCGGTCTACGACGCGACCATGGGCGGACTGCTGCGTGGGCTGTCGCAGACCGGCAACGCACTCCTGACCCCGCAGATGGCCACGGTGATCGCCCAGGTCTCCAACGACGTGCGCGGATTCACGCCGCTGGCCCAGGCGTTGATCTCGGTGGCACAGACCATCACCGACAACCAGAAGATGCCCAGTTCCGAACTGGTCGGCCGGCTCGGCCCGGCCTTCGACGGCGGCGGCCGCTTCGCGGGCGCGACCATCCAGGTCCTCGACCTGATCCGCAATATCCCACGGCTGCAGAACAATCGGGCCTCCTACGACGCCGGAACGTCGGCGCTGACCGGTTCGGTCCTGCCCGCGCTGGCCGGTCTGGGCACTCGTGCCGGATCCGAATTGTCCGGCAGCACGGACGCGGTGGCTCCGGTCCTCGCGGTGCTGGCGCGGATGGTCCCCCGGCCACAGCAGTCCGGCGCCGATCTGGCCGAACTCGTGCGCCGCCTGCGCGCCGGCCTGCACGACACCCCGGACGGCCCGGTGCTCGACACGGAAATCGATGTGCGCGGCGTGCCGGTGCCGGCACCGCTGCTGGGAGGGATCCGATGAAGGTGGGCGCCGCCGCCTGGCGGCTGGGCTTGTCCGCCGTGGTGATGATCGTCGTGCTGTCGGTCGTGTTCACCGCGATCAAGCGGCCCGTCGGCGGCGAGACCGCTACGCATCAGGCGCTGTTCACCGATGCCAACGGGCTGAAGGTGGGCGACGACGTGCGCCAGTTCGGCGTGCAGGTCGGCAAGGTCGAGCACATCTCCCTCGACGGGACACTGGCACGAGTCCGGTTGTCGCTGAAGATTGATGCGCCGATCTTCGACAATTCGAAGCTCGCCATCCGCTATCAGAATCTCACCGGTCAGCGCTATATCGACCTGCAGCAGCAGCCGAAGCCGGGGACGCGGCTGCCGGCCGGACGCACGATCGGCATCGACCACACCGTGCCGTCGTTCGATGTCACTAGCATGTTCAACGGCCTGAAACCGGTGCTGGCCACCATTTCCCCGGAAGCGATCAACCAGTTCAGCGCCAGTATGGTCGCGCTGATCGAGGGCGACGGCAGCAATGTCGAACCGGTGCTGGCCGCGATCGGCCGGCTCGCCTCCTATGTGGACGACCGCCAGCAGGTGATTGGCGCCCTGATCCACAACATGTCGGATCTGTCGCAGCGCGTCGGCGGGCGGGTGCATTATCTGGTGCCGCTGCTGGCCCGGCTCACCGATATCTTCCAGGCCCTGCAGACCAACATCGGGGGGCTGGCGCAGTTCGCGATGGCCGCGCCGTCGGTGCTGGGACCGTTGGACAGCCTGTTCGACGCCCTCGGCCTGCAGTCCGGCAACGACGTCGACGCACTGATCCGGCGGCTGTTTCCCGACCCGAAGGAGGCCGTGGACGTCTTCGGCAAGTTGCCGGCCCTGCTCGGCGGGCTGGACGCGGCGACGCCGAAGGCGGTGGCGGGCTGGAAACCGCAGTGCTCCAAGGGAAATGCCGAACTGCCGCAGGTGGTGCGGGTGCTCGTCGCGGGACAGCAGGTGGCGATATGCAACGGCTGAAACTGTTCCGGGCGAATCTCTTCCGGTCGCGGGATAGGCGCGTGGCGGATGCGGCGACCATCCGCCGGCGCGAAATCCGGCTCGGTATCGTCGGCGTCGCGCTCGTGGTGGTCTGCGCGGCCGCCGCGGGCATCCTCTACGTGGTGCCGTTCGGCAAGAAGACCTACACCGCCGAACTGTCCGAAGCGCAGTCGGTGAAGGTCGGCGACGATATTCGCGTCGCCGGTATCCCGGTCGGCACGGTGAAATCGCTCGAGCTGCATCCGGATCGTGTGCGGATGCGGTTCACCGTCGATTCGGACGTCTTCGTCGGCGATCAGTCCACGCTGGACATCCGGATGCTGACCATCGTCGGCGGCAACTATGTCGCACTGTTTCCCGTGGGCGGTAAACCATTGGGAGACAAGCCGATTCCGATGGATCGGGTGCGGCTGCCCTACAGCCTCGTGCAGACCTTCCAGGATGCGGCGCAACCGCTGCGGCAGATCGACGGCGACACGCTGCGCCGCAATCTGGCCGCCCTGGACACCTCCATCGAGGCCGCGCCGGATGCGCTGCGCACCACCCTGAACACGCTCGGCACCTACGTCGACGCGCTCAACCGGCAGCGCACCCAGGTCACCGACGCGATCGCGGTCGCCGACGAATACGTCACGATGTACGACGGGGCCGAACACGACCTGGGCCGCTTGATGGTCAATGTCAACCAGATGGAGACGTTGCTGGTCGACAAGCGCGCCGAACTGCGCGAGGGCGTGCGGCTGCTGCGCGCGGTGATCGAGCGGGTCGCGGCACTGGCGCCCACCTACGATTCGGCGCTGAAACCGAAACTGCGGCAGTTGAGTGACGCGCTGCCGCAGCTGGAAAAGCTCGGCGGCGAACTCGAGCCGGTGATCGGGACGGTGCGGAGCCTGCAGCAGAAGTTCGCGCAACTCAGCGGTGCGGACGACGCGGTCACGGTCGACCAGTCGGGGCAGACGGTCGGCGCACCGGCCGCCCACCTGTGTATTCCGGTGCCGGGGAAGGACTGCTGATGCTGCACAAGCTGCTCGGTTCGCGGGCCTTCATGTCGATCGCCGGGACGGTGGCCGTCGTCGCGGTCGCGGCGGTCGGCTATCTCGTCGCCTTCCAGCCGATGCGGGCGACCACGGCCTACTGCGCGATCATGCCCGACAGTGTCGGGCTCTATCCCGGCAACCAGGTCACGATGCGCGGCATCACCGTGGGTACCGTGAAATCCGTTGCCACACAGGGCAATGCGGTCAAGGTCGAATTCGACGTCCGATCCGATCATCCGATCCTCGCCGACGCCGGTGCGACGACGCTGTCGGACAGCATCGTCGCCTCCCGCGAACTCGCGGTGGTGTCCGGTGGCAAGGAGACCGCACGCTGGGATCCCGCCCGCTGCCTCACCAAAACCCTGACGCCCAAGAGCATCAGCGACACCCTGAACGCGCTGGCCGCGTTGTCGTCGCAGATCCAGGGCCCGGACGCCGCGCACCCCGATGCCCTGGCGCGGGGACTCACCTCGTTGAACGACGCCACCGCGGGCACCGGACCGCAGATCAACGCGCTGGTGCAGAAACTCGGTACCGCGCTGTCCGCGCCCGATGCCGATATCGCCCATCTGGCAGGCATTTTCGACGCGTTCGCCTCGGTGTCCAAGGATGTGGAGGCGCACTGGGGTGAATTGAAGACCATGCTCACCCGCCTGGGGCCGGTCCTGGACCAGGCCACCGAGGATCTGCTGCGGCCCGGCGCGGCGCTGTTCGACGGCCTCGGGCAGGTGCTGCCGATGCTCGACGACATCACCACCCTGTTCGGCGATCCGATCATGCGCGCCCTCGACGACACCGTTCCGCTGGTGAAATTCCTGCGCGCGAATGTGGGCTCACTGGCCCAGATGATCTCGCTGACACCGGTTCTCGCCCGGATCGTGCACACGATCGGCGACTCCGGCATCGGCTACGCCCCGCCGAAGGTGGCGATTCCGCAGGAACACGCCGATCAGGTGTGCGCGGCGATCGACGCGCTCGCCCCCGGGCGCTGCACCGCCGCCGACGGCCTGGCGAAGGTGGACATGGCGGCCCTGATATTCGGAATGGCAGGTGCGCGATGAGGTTTCGGCGATTCACCGCCGGCTCGGCGATCGTCCTGGCGGCAGCAGTGTCGGCCGCCGGATGCGCGTTCGACCCGTCGTCGGTGCCGGTACCGGGAACCACCGTGTCCGGCCCGACCTACCGCGTGCGCATCGAGTTCTCGAATGTGCTGAACCTGCCGGCGCGCGCCAAGATCATGGCCAACGGCGCGCAGGTCGGCACGGTCTCCGGGGTCACCGTCGTGAATCCGGCGGCCTCGGGCGGACGCGGCGGTTACGTCGTGGTCGACGCCGACATCTCGACAGCGGCGCGACTACCCGCGACCACCGTCGCCGAACTGCGGCAGAACACGGTGCTCGGCGATATCCACGTCGCGCTGACCACCCCGCCGAACGGTTTCGGCACCCTGCTGCACGACGGGTCCACGATTCCGATGGCGCAGTCGAAACCGCCTGTGCAACTGGAAGATACGATGGCGTTGATCGCCGCCTTCACCCAGGGCGGTGCGGTGACTCAACTGCAGGACGTCATCGAGCAGTTCAATCGCACCCTGCCGCAGGATCCGGCGCAGACCGCCCGCATCTCGCACACCATGGCCACCGACGCCACGGATCTGTCGAACAACCTGGACAGCGTCGACGCGCTGCTCAACGGTCTGGGCACCAACGCTCAGGTGCTGCACGATATTCAGCCGGAACTCGACGACATCCTCAGCCGGACCTCCGTCGACCGAATGAACGGCATCACCGATTCCATCGTCGGCGTGACGAAGATCTTCGGTGGGCTGGGGCCGGTGGGTGCGTCGCTGACCTGGCTCGGGCCGGTGCTGCGCGGCGCCGACGGTGCCGCCCAAGCAGTCGCGCCGCTGCTGCTCTCGGCCGGACCGGTGGACCTGAGCCGTCCCTCGAACTTGCAGGCGGTCGTGGAATTGCTGCGCGACAAGGTGATTCCGTTCGTCGAACGTGGGCCGAAGGTGAATATCGTCGGCGTGCGCTCGGACGCGTCCGCGGAGGTGCCGCCCGATCAGCAGACCGACCGCATCCTGGCGACGCTGCGGATGATCGGAGTGGTGCGATGAGGTGGGGTGCGCTGACCTCGCTGGGCGGTATCGTCGCGATCACCGTCCTGGGAGCGAGCTATCTGACCTTCGGCGTCGTACGAGCCGACCCGTTCGCCGACTACAACCGAACCACCATGGTGCTGACCGATTCCGGTGGTCTGGGTGTCGGATCGCCGGTGCTGCTCACCGGACTCGAGGTCGGCCGCGTCACCGCCGTGCGGCATACCGCCGCGGGTGTCGAGGTGGGGATGCGGCTGTCCGCGGACAAACGGGTGCCGGCCGACAGCACCGTGACCATCGAACATCTGTCGGCCCTCGGCGAACCGTACGTCGAATTCCGGCCCACCTCGGGTAACGGGCCGTACCTGCACGACGGCCAGCGTCTGGAAACGTCGAATGTGCGCATGCCGCTGTCGATTCCGGACGTCGCGCGGCTGGTCACCAAGACCATGAACCAGCTCGATCCCGAGGTGGTCGGCTCGCTGGTCGCCACCGCGAGCTCCGCGCTGAACGGCACCGACGCCGCGATTCCGAATCTGACCCGTTCCGGAGATCTGCTGGCCGCCGCGATCATGAGCCGCAGCCCGCGGATCGCGGATCTGCTCAACAGCTTTCAGGCCGCCGCCGCCGATATCGAGTGGGCCGGTCCGGCCACGAGTACGGCGGCACCGGCGTTCGTGCAGTTCACCCACGCCCTGAACGATCTGGTCGCGGCGGTGGGCCTGATGGTGGACGCCCGTCCCGCCGAAAGCTACACCGAGGGCAACGGCCTGGCGCCGTTCCTGGCGAAGCTGACCGACCGGCTGGCGCAACTCGGTCCGGAACTGAAATCCCTGGGCCCGGCGCTCGCGCCGCTGGCGGCGGCGACCACCGATTCCGCGCCGCGCATCGACATCTCCGATCTGATCACGCAGGCCCTCGACGATGTGGGCACCGACGGAACCGTGCGGGTGCGCATCAATGTCAAGTAGTACCACCGAGAAGGAGGACGCCATGTCGAACGACATCGGTACCGAACCGAAGCGGGCAGTCGACGCGGAGGCCGAGTCCTCCGCGGCCGCGCCTGCCGAGACAACCGCAGCCGAGACCACCGCGCAGACCACGAAAACGCCTCGCACACTGTCGATCCGGCTGTCGACCGTCGCCACCGTGGCGGCCGGCGTGGCGTTGATCGCGCCGGCCGCGGTCTTCGGATCGCTGTGGCTGTCGGCGCGCGGCGATCTGCGCGACCGCGACGACCGGGCGGCCGCGCAGCAGCATGCCGAGCAGGTCGCCACCGATTACGCGGTCGGCGCCTCGAATATCGACTACCGGAACGTCGGCGCGTGGATCGGCAAGCTGAAGGCCGGCACCTCGCCGCAGCTGGCCGGGAAATTCGACGCTACCGCACCGAAACTGCAGGAGATCCTGGTCCCGCTGAAGTGGACGTCGTCGGCGACCCCGATCGCGGCCAAGGTGATGAGCAACGAGAACGGCGTCTACAAGGTCGACGTCTTCCTCGACGTGAACTCCACCAGCGCACAGACGCCGCAGGGCGCGCAGACCACCGTCACCTACACGGTCGACGTCGATCCCGGCAGCGGCTGGAAGGTGACCGACGTCGGCGGAATGGCCGGGGCCCTGCCCAAACAGTGACGGCCTCGCCCGAGCAGTAGCACCCCCGGGCAGCGCCCGGACCCTCAGTGGCCCGGCAGCACGCACACGGTGTCGAGTCCGAGGACGCGGTTGAGCCGGCCGAACGCCAGCCACGAACCGATGCACATGCTCAGCTCGACGATCTCGGCCTGGCTGTAGTGCGCACGCATCCGGGCCCAGAACTCGTCGTCCAGATTGTGGTGGTCGAGGACGTAGCGTTCGGCGTATTCGGCGGCCAGCCGGGTTCGGTCGTCGAAGGAATCGGTTGTGCGCCAATCGGTGACGGCCTGCTCGAAGCCGATCTCCACCTTCTGCCCGTCGCGCTCGGTGCGCCAGTCCTGACAGAACAGGCAGCCGTTGATCTGTGCGATCCGCAGCCGCGCCGCCTCGAACTCTCGCAGTCCGAGGGTGCTGTGGGAGTAGACCGCCAGCGACAGTTTCGAGGCGGCGGGCCCGATCCCCGGCACCATCTCACCCCAGACGTAGCCGATCGGATCCGTCCCCTCGGGGATGTCGATGTTCATTGCGGTGTCCTTTCGGATGGGTCGCTCGCGAATCTGCCGACCGCGGGGCGCAAGGGGACGTCGAGGGCGTCGTAGAGGCCGGGCTCGGCCGCGGCCAGCCAGTCGATGGCGTTGACCAATCTGCCGACGGCAGTGGCATTTCCGCCGGCCGCGCGGTTACCGCCCTCGGTCTCGGCCTCGACGGTCACCTCGATGCGCGGATCGCCCTCCACGATGATGCGATGCGCGCCCGCGCCGTCGGGCGGGCGCGGCCAGTCGGGTGCGCAGTCGGGGTGGATGCGGGTGACGTGTTCGATCACGATGCGCGGCCGGCCGCCGACCATGCCCTGCACCTCGAACCGCACCGCACCCTGGGTGCCCGCGTCGAAGTCACCCATCGCCGCGGTGGTCACCGTGGTGCCGAGGGCACGCCGGTCCAGCGTCTCGCGGATGCCGTCGAGTTCGGCGCCCAGGGCGCGTGCCATCAGGCGAATCTGACCGCCCCACACCATCGTCGGGACACCGGGCGCGGTCATCGGCGGCTCGTAGTCCATCGGCTGTCCCATCCCGACCAGGTAGCGCACCGAATCCGGCTGGTCGTAGGTGGAATAGTCGAAGATCTCCTGGCAGCGGATCGTGTCGACCCGGTGACCGAGCCCGCTCACCAGCAGCGGCAGCACATCGTTGCCCCACCCGGGATCGATACCCGAGACGAACAGCGAACCACCGCCCGCCGCGATCGCCGCCAGCACCGGCTCGCGCACCTCGGCGGGAGCGTTGCGGGGATCGTAGAGCGCGTAGAGGGCGGGGGTGACGACCACGGCGCCCGCGCGGATCGCGGCCACGATATCGCGCAGGGCGTCGTCGGGCCGGATATCGCCGGACACCGCGTACACGACCGCGCGAGGATGGCGTGCCAGCAGGGCGTCGACATCGGCCGAGGCCGCGACACCGAGGTCGTGGTCGAGTCCGGCCAGCCGGCCCGCATCGCGCCCCACCTTGGCCGGATCGTGCACCAGCACCCCGGTCAATTCCAGTTCGGGGTGCGCGTGCACGGCGCGGATCGCGGCACGGCCGACATTGCCCGTACCCCAGACGATCGTCGAGATCATCGCTCCGACACTAGCAAGTGCTTGGTTCGCTGTGGGCGTTTTGCCGGGTCTGCCGTCGGTCCCTGTGCCCGGACACCAGGCCGTCGGCTCAGCTCGGTGCGCCGTGCCGTTCGGTACCCTGATCGTCATGGTGATGCGGATCCGTTCGACGGCGCTGATGCTGTGCGCCCTCGTACTGTCCGTGGTCGCCGCCACGATCATGCCTGCGGGCGAACCGAATTCACTGCTGGCGGTTGCCGCCGCGGCGGTTCTCGCGTTGGCGGTGGTCGCCGCCTACTCCAGCCGGGTGCGACTGCAGCCGATCGGTGTCAGCAGTGGACCACCCGTGTCGGCGCAGCAGCGGCGGCGGGGATCTTTTCTGCGACAGAGCAATCCGGATACGGCGGGCCGGGTGCGGCCCAGGGCACCGGGTCGCTGGAGCTGATCGCGCGTCACCCACGCCGGTGCTCCCAGCCGGCCGCAGTGAACGCGCAGCTGTCCAGCCGCCCCTGTTCACTCGCCCGTACCTTCACGGGTGCCTCGAAGTGAGGTGATATCCCATGCTCGATTTCGTGTACTACCCGGTCGCCGCCGTTCTCTGGCTCTGGCACACTGGATTCGCCGTCCTGTTCGGCGCCGCGAGCGGCCTGTCCTGGGCCCTGGCGATCGTCATGCTGGTGGTGACCCTGCGCGCCGCCCTGTATCGGCCGTTCCTCGCTCAGGTCCGGTTCTCCCGCACGATGGCCGTTCTGCAACCGAAGATGCGGCAGCTGCGCGTCGAATGCGGCGACGACCGCGAGCGATTGGCCGTCGAGACCCGGAAATTGCAGCAGCAGCACAACTTCAACGTGCTCAGCGGCTGCCTGCCGGTGCTCGTGCAACTGCTGATGTTCCTGGGACTGCTGCATGTGCTGCATTCCTTCGACCGCACCGGCGGCGGCTCGTATGTGCCGTTCCTCGGAAACACCACGGCGATGTCCGCGGCGCAGAACGCCGATACCGCGAATTACGTGTTCGCACCGGAGCAGGTGCGGTCGTTCCTGCACGCCGATCTGTTCGGCGCACCGCTGTCGGCGACGCTGACCTCCACCGACAGCGTGGCGTCGGTGGCCGTCGTGGCGATCCCGCTGGTACTCATCGCGGCCGTCGCGACCCACTGCACCGCGCGGGCGTCGATCGCTCGCCAGCTCGAGATCACCCCGCAGATGCGGCTGATCAACGCGATGACGTTGTGGCTGTTTCCGCTGGGCACACTGGTCGCGGGCCTGGTGATGCCGGTCGGCATCTTGGTCTACTTCGCGACCAGCAATACCTGGACCTTCGTGCAGCAGCACGTGGTCCATCGCAGGCTCGGCCCGCTGGAACCGCTGCCGCCACCGGCGGTCCCGACGATCTAGGCCCGTTCCTGTTCGGCGGGGGCGGTCTCGTAAACCTCCGCATGCGGGGCGCCCCAGCCGATATGCGATTCGGCGCGCAGGCGGTCGATCATGTGCGGATAGTGCAACTCGAATGCCGGCCGCTCCGACCGGATCCGGGGCAGCTCGTAGAAGTTGTGCCGGGGCGGCGGGCAGGTCGTCGCCCACTCCAGCGAATTGCCGTACCCCCACGGGTCGTCCACCGTGACCACCTCGCCGTAGCGGTAGCTGCGGAACACGTTCCACACGAAGGTGATCATCGAGAAACCGAGGATGAACGAACCGATGGTGGACACGGTGTTGAGCGTGGTGAATCCGTCGGAGGGCAGATAATCGGCATAGCGACGCGGCATTCCTTCCGCACCCAGCCAGTGCTGCACCAGGAAGGTGGTGTGGAAGCCCAGCAAGGTGGTCCAGAAATGCAGTCTGCCCAGGCGTTCATCGAGTAGTCGGCCGGTCATCTTCGGGAACCAGAAGTAGATGCCGGCGAACGTCGCGAACACGATCGTGCCGAACAGCACGTAATGGAAATGCGCCACAACGAAATACGTGTCGGTCACGTGGAAGTCCAGAGGCGGGCTGGCGAGGATGACGCCCGACAGGCCGCCGAACAGGAAGGTGACGAGGAATCCGAGCGCCCACAGCATCGGCGTTTCGAAGGTGAGCTGGCCCTTCCACATCGTGCCGATCCAGTTGAAGAATTTCACCCCGGTCGGGACGGCGATCATGAAGGTCATGAAGGAGAAGAACGGCAGCAGCACCGCCCCCGTGGCGAACATGTGGTGTGCCCACACCGCCACCGACAGCGCCCCGATACTCATCGTCGCGTAGACCAGGGCGGTGTAGCCGAAGATCGGTTTGCGGCTGAACACCGGAAAGATCTCGGTGACGATGCCGAAGAACGGCAAGGCGATGATGTACACCTCGGGATGGCCGAAGTACCAGAACAGGTGCTGGTAGAGCAGGTTGCCGCCGGTGGCGGGATCGTAGATGTGGCCACCGAGACGGCGGTCGTATTCCAGGGCCATGAGCGCCGCGGTGAGGATCGGGAAGACCATCAGGACGAGCACGCTGGTCACCACGATGTTCCAGGTGAAGATCGGCATCCGGAACAGGGTCATACCCGGCGCGCGCAGGACGATCACGGTGGTGAGCATGTTGACACCGCCGAGGATGGTGCCCAGGCCGGAGACGGCCAGACCCAGAATCCACATATCGCAGCCCACACCTGGGGAGTGCACGATATCCGACAGCGGGGTGTAGGCGGTCCAGCCGAAGTCGGCGGCGCCGCCCGGTGTGACGAATCCTGCGGTGGCGAGTGTGGCGCCGAAGAGATAGAGCCAATAACTGAGCGCGTTCAGTCGGGGGAAGGCCACATCGGGCGCGCCGATCTGCAACGGCAGGATGCAGTTGGCGAAGCCGAACACGATGGGCGTGGCATAGAACAGCAGCATCAGGGTGCCGTGCATGGTGAACAGCTGATTGAACTGCTCCGGCGACAGGAACTGCAGACCCGGGCGAGCGAGCTCGGCCCGCATCAGCAGCGCCATCAGCCCGCCGACGAGGAAGAACGCCATCGAGCTGACGATGTACATCATGCCGAGCAGCTTCGGATCGGTCGTCGTGACGATCGTCCAGAGCTGCGAACCCTTCGGGGCGATCCGCCGGGGATAAGGCCTTGCGGCTTCGATCTCGGCGGCGCCGCGAGATGGTGCTGTAGTCACAGTTCCTCCTCGAGCCCAACCATCTTCGAGTGTGGCACCGCGGCAAGATCAACGTGTCGAATCCCGCCGGGTATCGGTGCGCGATCGGTCGTGATCTTCGCCGGACGCGCCCATGCTCCCATCGATACCCACTTCCCGGCAGATGGATCGCCGGAAACTTCCACGCGGATCGCTGGGAAGTAACGGATGCTTCGGTGACCTCCACGGAAACGACGGCCGGGAGTACGGTTGGACCCGACCGTTTCGGAGTGGTTCTGAGGTGAGTGCGGCGGTGCGGACCGTAGCTGTCCGTTCGCTCGCCGCTGCGACGACGAGATTCCGAGATACGAGGTGTGGACATGACCGCTGCCTGGCCCAGTTCGTTCAACTCCTTCGACGATCTGTTCAATCGCTTCTTCGGCCCCGGGATGGCCGCGCAGCCACCGGTACAGCGCATCGATCTGGGCCGGCTGCTCAGCGACAGCGCCAAGGAGCTGATCGCGATCGCCCGCTCGGCCGCGCAGGACTGGGGTAATCCGGAGGTCACCGCCGAACATCTGCTCTACGCCGCCACCCAGGTCGAACCGTCGCGCGGGATCATCGCCCAGCTGGGCCGGGATCCGGACCAGGTCGCCGCGCAGATGCGCGGTGCCGCCGGCAGCGGAGAGGCCACCGCGACCGCGGGCGGCCAAGTCGTCCTGGGCCCCGGCGCCAAACTGGCCCTGCGCACCGCGCAGCGCAACGCCGCCGAAGCGGGATCGAGCTACATCGGCCCGGAGCATATCTTGCTGGGCATTGCCGACAATCTGGAAAGTCCTGCCGCGCAGTCTCTTTCGGGTGCAAAACTGCCCGTCGCCGAGGGGCAGAAGAAGCCCACCGACACACCGACGCTCGACGAATACGGCCGGGATCTGACCGCCGAGGCCCGCGCGGGCAAGGTCGACCCGGTCGTCGGCCGCGCCGAGGAGATCGAGCAGACCGTGGAAATCCTTTCCCGGCGGCGCAAGAACAATCCGGTACTCATCGGCGACCCCGGTGTCGGCAAGACCGCGATCGTCGAGGGCCTGGCGCAGCGCATCGTCAACGGCGACGTGCCCAGCACCCTGGCCGACCGGCGGGTGGTGGCCCTCGATGTGGGCTCGCTGGTGGCGGGCAGCAAATATCGCGGCGAATTCGAGGAGCGGCTGACCAAGATTCTCGACGAGGTCCGCGAGCACTCCGACGAACTGGTGCTGTTCATCGACGAGTTGCACACCATCGTGGGCGCCGGCACCGGCGGCGAGGGTTCGATGGACGCGGGCAACCTGCTCAAACCGGCGCTGGCCCGCGGCGAACTCCATGCCATCGGCGCCACCACCGTCGACGAATACCGGCGCTACATCGAAAAGGACGCCGCCCTGGAGCGCCGCTTCCAGCCGGTGCTGGTCCCGGAACCGTCGGTCGCGGACACCATCGAAATACTGCGCGGACTCGCCGACGTCTACGAGGAGCACCATCAGGTGCACTACGACGACGAGGCGCTGGTCGCCGCGGCGGAGCTGTCCGACCGCTACATCACCGACCGGTTCATGCCCGACAAGGCGATCGACCTGGTCGACCAGGCCGGCGCCCGGGTCCGGTTGCGCACCCGCATGCCGGGCCCGGATCTGCGTGCGGCACAGGAGGAATTGTCGCGCCTCGAGCGCGAGAAGGATGCCGCCGTCGCGGCCGAGGACTACGCCCGCGCGGACGAACTCAAGAGCGAGATCGCCGCCGCCGAGGAACGGGTCGGCCACATCACCGCCGACGAGGCGCCGACGGTCACTCTCGACGACATCGCCGAGGTGGTGTCCAAGCAGACCGGAATTCCGGTGTCGGAGTTGACGGTCGAGGAACGACAGCGCCTGCTGCAGCTGGAGGACGTGCTGCACAAGCGGGTGATCGGGCAGGACGAGGCGATCGTGGCCGTCGCCGAGGCGGTGCGCCGCGCCCGCGCCGGGATGAAGGATCCGAACCGTCCGATCGGCTCGTTCCTGTTCCTCGGCCCGACCGGTGTGGGCAAGACGGAATTGGCGAAAGCGCTGGCGGAGGCGGTGTTCGGCGACGAGGACCGGCTGATCCGATTCGATATGAGCGAATTCCAGGAGAAGCACACGGTGTCCAGGCTGGTCGGCGCACCGCCCGGATATGTCGGCTACGAGGATGCCGCACAGCTCACCGACAAGGTTCGCCGCCAGCCGTATTCTGTGATCCTGTTCGACGAGGTGGAGAAGGCTCATCCGGACGTCTTCAATGTGCTGCTGCAGTTGCTCGACGACGGGCGCGTCACCGACGCCAAGGGTCGCACGGTCGATTTCAAGAACACCATCGTGATCATGACCAGCAATATCGGTTCGGATCTGATTCTGAAGGCCACTTCGGCGGAGCTCGACGCCATCACCCCGCGGTTGATGGAGCGGCTGCAACAGCATTTCCGGCCGGAATTCCTCAACCGCATCGACGAGACCATCGTGTTCCACCGGCTCGACCAGGAACAGTTGCGCCGCATCGTCGATCTGGTTCTCGACGGCCCCCGGCGCCGCCTGCGCGCCCAGAACATCGAACTCGACGTCACCGACGCGGCGCGGGATTGGTTGTCGGAGAACGGTTATCAGCCCGAATTCGGCGCTCGCCCGCTACGCCGGACGGTGCAGAAGCAACTGGAGAATCAGGTGTCCCGGCTGGTGCTCGGTGGCGAGCTGAACCCGGGCGACACCGTGCGCGTCGATGCCGACGAGTCCGGGCTGCTCGTCGCCGCGGTGGCCGGATCCGGGGCCGAACGCTCGCTCGACGCTTCCGCGAACGGCCAGAAGCCGAAGGGTAAGAAGGCGAACGGTAAGTCCGATGCCAAGTCCGAGAAGAAGTCCGGAGCGAAATCCGGCAAGAGCTGACCTCCGCCAGGAGTCCGGCATGGTGAGCTACGTGGCCGATCCGCGCGTCGACGCCTACATCGACGCGCTACCGGCGTGGCAGCGTGATCTCTGCCGCCAGGTGCGCGAACTCGTTCACGCCGCCGACCGGGATGTCACCGAGACCGTAAAGCGCAGAGTACGACCGTATTTCGTCCTCGACGGAAACATCTGCGCGCTTCTGGCGACGAAGACGCACGTCGACATATTCCTCTACGACGGGGTGATGGTGCCCGATCCGGAGGGCATCATCACGGGCGGCCACGACAATACGACGGCGCGCACCGTGGCGATTCGCGAGGGGGAGACGATCAACGCCCCCGCGCTGTCGGCGATGCTGCGCCAGATCATCGCGAACAATCGCGCGGGCGGTTGGCGCAAGCTGAAACATGATGCCGCACAGGTGGATTGACGGATCTGCCCGGCAGAGTTCATGGACCCGTCGTGCGGCGGATCGGCGCAGGCCCGCACGTCGCCGTGGGCGGATCGCGCGGTCCGGCGCCGTGGCCGTTTTCAGCCCGCCGTTGTCGTGTCCGCAGCGGCTTGTGCGTAGACGCCGGCGGTGAGTTCGCGCATACATCTGACCACCAGGGGAGCCGGTCCGCTCGCTCGCGTATCGGTTCGCGCTGCGGCCGAGGATGTTTCGGCAACACTACCCGGCTGTGCCACCGGGCCGTCGTCGTCGGCCCATTGCTCGAGTCCGATGCGGATCGCGCCGGCTGCCGCGGCGGCCAGAGTGCGCAGGCGCAGCGGATCGGTGTCCGGGGACAGTTTCGTCAGCAACTCCAGCAGGGCGTGCTCACCGGTGAGGTTGACCCGGAACCAGACCGCGCGCAGGGCCGAATCGTCGGCCATCGCGCGCAGCAGGCCGCGGGTGATATCGAGTTCGTCGCGGTCCACCACGTTCAGGGCGCGGATCGCGGCGGTCTCCAGTTCCGCGATCCTAGGCAATCGGTCCGGTCCGTCGCCGAGAATGTCCAGCCAGCGAGACGCACCCGCCGACAGCATCGGTTCCACGGCATCCTCTTTGGTACGGCAATAGCGATAGAAGGTGCGCAGGCCGACGCCGGAGGCGGCGGCGATCTGCTCGGCGGTGACCGCCGCGGTGCCACGCTCGGCGAACAAGCGGGCGGCGGTGTGGGCGATCTCCATCCGGGTCGCCGACTTGCGCCGCGCGGCCAGGTTCGGGCGCTGCGATGCGGGGGCGGACGGGCCGGTTCTCGACTCGGGCATGAGTCACCTCCTGTCCGCACAGTCTAAGCGCGAATTGTCACTCTGGCACAACGTGCCACTCAGGCGTACTGTGTCAATCAAAATGAGAAAATCGCAGTTGAGGAGAGTTTCGCAATGGAGCGTTTCGCAGACCGCCGGGTTCTGATCACCGGCGGCGGATCCGGGATCGGCCGCGCCACCGTGCATCGCATCCTGTCCGAGGGCGGCACCGTGGTGGCCGCCGACGTCAACGAGGCGGGGCTGGCCGAAACCGCGAAGCAGGCCGCCGAGAAGGGCAGCGCCGATCGGCTGACCACCGTCACGATCGACATCTCCGACGAGTCCTCGGTGCAGGCCGGGGTCGCCAGGGCCGTGGAGACCCTGGGCGGGCTGGACGCGCTGGTCAACGCGGCCGGCATTCTCCGCTCGGCGCACACCCACGAGATGCCGCTGGCGGACTGGAACCGCATCATCACCACCAACCTCACCGGCACCTTCCTGATGATCCGGGAATCGCTGCCTGCGCTGCTGGACAGCGGCCGCGGCGTCATCGTGAACTTCGCCTCCACGTCCACCTACTTCGCGCACCCGTATATGGCCGCCTATGCCGCGTCGAAGGGCGGCATCATGTCGATGACCCATGCGCTGGCCTCGGAGTACTCCAAGCAGAACCTGCGCGCGGTGGCCGTGGCGCCCGGCTCGATCTCGAGCGATATGACCGACGGCCGCGGCCCGGGCCTGCCCGAGGACGCCGACTTCTCGCTGTTCACCAAGCTCATGCCGATGCTCGGCCAGGGTTTCGCCTCGCCCGACACGGTCGCAGGCGTGGTGGCCATGCTCGCTTCCGACGACGGCGCCTTCATCACCGGCACCGAGGTGCGCATCGACGGCGGCACCCACGCCTGATGTGGCGAATCGGTCCGGGCCGTCCCGGTCATCGGGAAAGCCCGGACCGAAACAGAAACGTGTTCTATTGTGCTGGCGGGGCCGAAACCAGGAGGTGACCGCGATGGATCTGGTTGCGTTGGAAGAGATTCGTGCGTTGAAATACCGCTATCTGCGGACGCTGGATCTGCGGGAGTGGGACGA
Source organism: Nocardia sp. 852002-20019_SCH5090214 (assembly GCF_001665865.1). Classification (NCBI taxonomy): domain Bacteria; kingdom Bacillati; phylum Actinomycetota; class Actinomycetes; order Mycobacteriales; family Nocardiaceae; genus Nocardia; species Nocardia sp. 852002-20019_SCH5090214. The sequence goes on from NZ_LZMK01000295.1 coordinate 50,850, forward strand.
GTTCGCCGATACCCTCGCCGCGGACGCGGTGGCCGATTACGGCTCGCCGTCGGGCGGTAAGCCGCTGCAGTTCGAGGGCCGCGACGCCATCGTCGGCTATCTCAGCGGCGCGATGACCGGCACCATGATCACCTCGCATGTGTGCAGTCATCCCGAGATCGCGGTGGACGGCGATTCCGCCTCCGGCAGTTGGTGTCTCGAGGATACGGTCATCGTTCCCGAGCACGGGATCATGATTCGCGGCGCCGCGTACTACCGCGACACCTATCGCCGTGAATCCGACGGCCGCTGGCGCATCACGAAGACCGGCTATCAGCGCAACTACGAGGCGATGATGCCGCTGTCCTCGATCCAGGGATTCACCATCACCGCGAGCCGCTGGGACCCCAGCGTCACGCACTGATCCGGTCGGCCGCTCAGGCCCGGGCGGTGCGCCGGATCGCGGTGGGAGTGCTGTCCCACCAGCGGCGCGCGCAGCGGGTCAGGGTGGCCTGTTCCGCGAGGCCGAGCAGTGAGGCGATCTGGCTCATCGGCAGATCCGTTGTGGTCAGATAGCGTCGGGCCTCACCGCGGCGCACATCGTCGACGATGGCGGCGAAGGTCGTGTGCTCGGCCGCCAGGCGCCGCTGCAGGGTGCGCGGATGGATCGTCAAAAGCCTTGCCACCGAATCGATCTGCGGTGCGGTCGTGCCCAGCAGCTGCTGTACGGCGGCCCGCACCCCCGGCACCGTGGAGGCGCCGGTGTCACCGGCTTGTTCGGCCAGGAATGCCACCGCCAGCCGGCGCAGATTCGCATCGCCGCCCGCGATCGCCCGGCTCGTGAGGTTGCTCGGCAGCCGCAGCATGGCCGCCGGTCGCTCGAAGCGCACCGGGACGCCGAAGAAATTCTCGTAGGCCGCGCGCGGACCCGGCGGGCGGTACGGCAGCTCCACCGAGCGCAGGCCGTACGGGCCGTCCACCAGCCGGATCAGCGTGCGATGCAGAAATCCCAGGCCGAGATCGGTGCCCTGGACGGGTTGGGGGAACCCCGGTTCGACGCCGTAGCGCAGGGCCGTCACACCGCGGTCGCCGTAGGGATCCGGTTCGATGGTCAGGCTCAGCGAGCGCGCGTGCACGAACAGGTAGCGCGAGGTGCACTCCAGCGCATCGGCCAGGGTCGGCGAGCTGCGGATGGCCAGCGCGAGTGGTCCCAGCATGCCGAGGTCCTGCCGGGCGGCGATCCGGAGGCCCAGATCGGGACACCGCAGCCGGTCGGCGGCGATCTCCAGCACCAGCGCCATCGCCTCGTCCGACACCAGCAGATCGTCCGCGTCCAGGGCGGCGATCGGGTAACCGGCCGCGGCCGCGTATTCCTCCGCATTTCCCCCGAGTTCGGCCACGGTCGCGCGAAAACCGCGCAAACCGGCCGAGCGGATCACCGACATGTCGTCCAGAATCAAATACTTGTCGCGCAAAGTCAAGAATGCCGCGGGCGGAACCAGGAGACTGGAACCATGACCGCAGCTGGTGAATATGTCGACGTCGTCATCGTGGGCGCTGGTCTGTCCGGAATCGGCGCCGGTTACCGCGTGCAGACCGAATTGCCCGGAAAGTCCTATGCGATTCTCGAGGCGCGCGAGTCGCTGGGCGGCACCTGGGACCTGTTCCGGTACCCCGGCATCCGCTCGGATTCGGATATGTTCACCCTCGGCTACCCGTTCGAGCCCTGGCGCGATGCCAAATCGATCGCCGACGGTCCCTCGATTCTGCGCTACATCACCGAGACGGCGCGCCGCTACGGGATCGACAAGCATATTCGCTACGGCACCAAAGTCGTTGCGGCACAATGGTCCAGCGCCGAGTCGCGATGGACGCTGACCCTGCGGCAGGGCGATGCGGAGCGCACGCTGAGCTGCCGCTTCCTCTACTCGTGCGCCGGCTACTACGACTACGACGAGGGCCACGCGCCCGAATTCCCGGGCGTGGAGACCTTTTCCGGCACCATGGTGCATCCGCAGTTCTGGCCGGAGGATCTCGACTACGCCGGCAAGAAGGTCGTGGTCGTCGGCAGCGGCGCCACCGCCGTGACGCTGGTTCCGGCGATGGCCGAGCAGGCCGAACTGGTGACCATGCTGCAGCGTTCACCGACCTGGATCTCCGCGGTGCCCGGTCGGGACAAGCAGGCCGACAAGATTCGGGAACTGCTGCCGGCGGGCTTGGCGCATCGTGTGATCCGCACGAAGAACATCCTGTTCAACGTCGGTTTCTATCAGTACTGCCGACGTCGTCCGCAGGCGGCGCGCAAGCTGCTCACCGGGCTGACCACTCGCATTCTCAAGGACGAGAAGCTGGTCGCCGAACACTTCACCCCGGAGTACAACCCGTGGGATCAGCGGCTGTGCGCGGTGCCGGACGCCGACTTCTTCAAGGCGATGCGCAAGGGTAAGGCCGAGGTGGTCACCGATCACATCGACACCTTCGTGCCCGAGGGCATCCGGCTGACATCGGGCCGGGTGCTCCCCGCCGACATCGTCATCTCGGCGACCGGCCTGAAGTTGCTGGCCTTCGGCGGTATCACGCTGGAGGTCGACGGTGAGCCGGTGAACCTGTCCGACCGGTTCGTCTGGCAGGGAACGATGCTCACCGGCGTCCCCAACTTCGCGGTCTGCATCGGCTACACGAATGCGTCCTGGACGCTGCGCGCCGACCTGACCTCACGGCTGGTCTGCAAGGTGATCGCCCATATGGACCGGCGTGGATACGACGCGGTGGTACCGCAACCGCAGGGCGAGCTCACCGAACATCCGCTGCTCGACCTCGCCTCCGGCTATATCCAGCGGTCCATCGGCGACTTCCCGCGGCAGGGCGATCGGCATCCGTGGAAGGTGCGGCAGAACTACCTGCTGGATTCGGCCACGACCATGCGCACGAATCTGGACAAGACGCTGCAGCCGGTCCGGCGCACGGCGGCGCTGTCGAACGCCTGAGTGCAGCGCCGGTCCGGTCAGCTCGCCCAGGGGCCGACGCCGCCGATCTTGTCGATCCGTACGCGGGTCAGCAGTCCCGGCGGTGCGTCGGCAGGAGGGAAGTTCAGACCCGGTGCGGCGAGCACGGCGGCCAGTTCCTGCAGCAGTTCGGGCGCCCCGCCCTCGACGATGCGCGCGGTGCCGGTGACCGACAGATACGGCCGCATGAACTCGCTGGGCTGATCCGAGACGATGGTCAGCGCCACCCGCGGATCGCGGCGCACGTTGCGCACCTTCAGATATTCGCCGAGATGTGCGCTGACCAGCTCGTCGCCCTCGGGAGTGGACTGCAACGCCACCCAGACGACGGAAATCTGCGGGCTGCCGTCGGCGTTCAGGGTGACCAGGGTCGCGTTGGCGCCGGCGCCGACGAATTCGCGCGCGGAATCGGGAAGTCGCATATCCGGTCCGACGCCTGCGCGAATCATTTCATTCCCGCAATGCGCGCACCCGCCGCGCGGTTCGGACGCGATGTCTGATTTCCGCCGGTATTCGATCCGGGGCTCCGGCAGATTGGGGAGCGTACGGATCGAATACCGAAAGGATCAGCAATGACGGTCTACACGACGACGGCGAGTCCGCTCGGTGAGCTCATGCTCGTCGGCGAGGTGCGCCCGGGTGGTGTCGCCCTCACCGCCCTGTCCATCGCGGGCGGGAAAGGTGCTGTAGCGCAACCTGATTGGGCCGAGGATCGCGCACCGTTCGAATCGGTCGTGTGCCAGCTAGACAGCTACTTCGCCGGGCAGCGCACCCGCTTCGAACTCGACTATGCGGTCGAGGGCAGCGAATTCCGGCGTCGGGTGTGGCAGGCGCTCGACGACATCCCGTACGGCCGCACGGTGACCTACGGTGACATCGCCGCCCGGGTCGGTGCGCCGCGGGCTGCGGTGCGGGCGGTCGGGGCCGCGATCGGTGCCAACCCGGTTCTGATCGTGCGACCGTGCCACCGGGTGATCGGCGCGAACGGCCGCCTGACCGGCTACGCGGGCGGACTCGAGCGCAAGCGGCAACTGCTGGAGCTCGAACATGCCGCGTGAAAACGGTCCGGCAGCGACCGGACCGGGGCTCACCGCGACGTCGTTCGGCGCTCGGGTGGATGCGCAGGACTGGACGCGGATGGCGGAGGACCTCGACGAGCACGGGTACGCGCTCAGTGGCAGCCTGCTGAGCGCGGACGAATGCCGCTCGCTCGCGGCCCTGTACGGCGAGGACCACCGCTTCCGCTCCACCATCGAGATGTCGCGCCACCGTTTCGGGTCCGGCGAATATCGCTACTTCACCCACGATCTGCCTCCGGTGGTCTCCGAGTTGCGCGCCGCGCTGTATCCGAAACTGCTGCCCATCGCGCGGATGTGGGCGCAACGACTGGGCCGCCCCGGTTCGTGGCCGGACGAGTTGGACGACTGGATCGCCCAGTGCCACCGGGCCGGGCAGAACCGCTCGGCGCAGATTCTGCTGCGCTACGGCTCGGGCGATTGGAACGCGCTGCATCGAGACCTCTTCGGCGACATGATCTTTCCACTGCAGGTGGTGGTCGGACTGGATGCCGCCGGCTCGGACTACACCGGCGGCGAATTCCTGATGGTCGAACAGCGCCCGCGCGCCCAATCCCGCGGCGCGGCAGTCACTCTGCCGCAGGGGCACGGGCTGGTCTTCACCACCCGCGAGCGCCCGGTACGGTCCGCCCGCGGCTGGTCGGCCGCGCCCATGCGCCACGGCGTGAGCGTGGTGCGCAGCGGGCACCGCCATACCCTCGGCCTCGTTTTCCACGATGCGTGAGGGCGGCGTCGACAGGGGTGTCGATGGATGACGGGGACCGTGCTCCGGCGCGGTATTACGTGCTGCTCGGCTCCGACGCCGTGCCGTACCGCAGCCCGACCGCGGGCACGGTCGGCGGGCATCGGCGTCAGCGCATCTACGGGCGGCTGGACTGCCCGGCGGCACTGCGCGCCCTGCGTCGCGGCAACTACGCCGCATACCGGGTGTTCTTCGCCGACGAGGCCACCGCCGTCGCCGCCGGATACCGGCCGTGCGCGCGGTGTCTGCCGGAGGCGTATCGGCGCTGGAAATCCGCGCGCTCAGATGCTGCGCTGCCGCCGCCGGATCGGCGGCCGGGGCGGACCGATGTGCCGGTGCACCAATTGCAGGGCGGCCAGCAGGATCAGCGAGAATCCGGTGGACAGGTAGTCCTCGGTCAGCACGCCGAGCACGGCCAGGCCGCCGAAGACCGGTAGTTCCAGCCAGGAGCACCAGGCCAGTAGTCGTAGCCGGGAGGCGTGGGAATCGAGCCAGGCCAGTCCGTCGTCGACGATGTCGGCGGCCGTGTCGAACTCGACCAAACCGTCGCCCACCTGCACGAACCGATGTACCGCCTGCTCGCGACTGATCCGCCCCAGCCACACCTCGTCGATGAGCCGCTTACCTTCGACCGCAACTTCCGTGACGACCGCGTCCATTCTGCGCCAGTCCCTTTCCAGTTGGTCTCGCAAAGTGTAAGCGCCGAGAGCCGCAATCACCCCGCAATCCGGCCCTCTCATGGCTGGGTGGTGCACACCACCCGGCCGGGACCGCCCCCGGTCCCCGGGCGATCGACGCGAATCGGACAGCGCCGCAACCCGTGCGGGTCCTGCCGGGCGACATCGCCGAAAGTCTTGGCGACGAACGCAATTCGATATCCGGCACAATAATCGGCGGAGTGTTCCGGCTTTTCGAAATAAGGTATGGGATACCTTCCTGTGCAATGGTTTACCTAAATTCGGGCAGCCTTTCTTTGCTGGCGAGGAAAAGGCGGCCGGGTTATTTTTGTCTGGTGCAAGCGGATACGGCGGTAATGGAGAGTGTGGTCCGGCCGGAAACTCACGGACCGGGTTTGTCGGTACGACTGAATTGGCTGCGGGCCGGGGTGCTGGGTGCCAACGACGGAATCGTCTCCGTCGCAGGGATTGTCGTGGGTGTGGCGGCCGCCACTACGTCGACGTCGGCGATCGTCACCGCGGGCGTCGCGGGACTCGCGGCGGGCGCGGTGTCGATGGCATTGGGCGAGTATGTGTCGGTGAGCACACAGCGCGACAGTGAGCGCGCGGTGCTGGACGTGGAACGGCGGGAACTCGCCGAGGACCCGGCGGGTGAACTCGCCGAGCTGGCCGCCATCTACGAGGGCAAGGGCCTGACGCCGGCCACCGCGTGGAAGGTCGCCGAGGAGTTGACGGCCAAGGACGCGTTCGCCGCCCATGCCGAGGCCGAATTGGGCATCGATCCGAGCGAACTGACCAACCCGCGGCATGCCGCGCTGTCGTCGGCCTCGGCGTTCACCATCGGGGCGCTGCTGCCGCTGCTGGCCATGCTGGTACCGGCGGCGATCCGGGTTCCGGTCACCGCGACGGCGGTTCTGGTGGCACTGGCCGCGACCGGCGCCATCGGCGCCCGTCTGGGGCAGGCGCCGGTGGGGCGCGCGACGATTCGCGTGCTGGCGGGCGGTGCGCTGGCGATGGCGACGACCTATGTGGTCGGCCACCTGGTCGGTATCGCGGTCTAGCGGGCGGTCGGGGCGGCAGGCGAAATCAGCGGTTCCGGAACCGGTTTCCCACGCGCAGCCGGTCCATGACCGCGCGCATCTTGGCTTGCCGGTGCGGATCGCCGATCCGGAATTCGACGTGCACGACGGGATGGGATGCGTCGATCAGCGCCACGGTTTCGCGGTCCGTGGAGTGAGCAGCGCGGGGTGAAGCGGTCATAACTCCCAGTGTGCACCCGCGGCTATTTTCTGGCAATGTGTTCTGCCGCTCTGTCGCTTTCGAAACCCAATCGAAATGCTCGGGGATGCAGTCGCTTACACCGCCGCGCTGCCGCCGCTCACGACCGGGAGCCCACCAGCTCCCGTTTGCGGGCCTCCCGGGCCAGCGCCCGGTCCCGCTGTTCTTCGAAACGCGCACAATCGTTTCGCAGTTTCTCCAGGAATTCCCCGAGGGTATTGCGGGCCCGGTCGCCGCGCGCGGTGAAGTCGTTGCGATCGAACACATTCCACTTGCGCAACACCGGCATCACCACTTCCTCCAGATGCTGGCGCAGATCGTAGATTCCGTGTTTTGCCATCAGCACGCCGTTGCGCCGCCAATCCGGCATTCCGGCGCCCGGCATCTGGAAATTGCACACGATATCGGAAATCGCCTCCAGCGCCTGGTCGGGCGCCAGATCCAAAGCCGCTGCGCACATATTGCGGTAGAAGATCATGTGCAGGTTCTCGTCCGCGGAGATGCGCGCCAGCATGCGGTCGGCGACCGGATCGTCACAGACCTTCCCGGTGTTGCGATGTGAGACGCGGGTGGCCAGTTCCTGGAAGGTCACATAGGCGACCGAGTGCAGGAATCCGGTGTCGGCCCGCTCCACCACGCTGGCCTTGTCGCTTTCGCGCACGAGTTTCATCGCGTCGTAACCGTTGGTCATGTGGACCATCCGGGCCCGTTCCAGGGCCACGGGGTCGACCGCGCGGGTCACGACGAGATAGTCGCGAATCACGATGCCGTGCCGGTTCTCCTCGGCCGTCCAGCGTCCCACCCAGGTTCCCCAGGCGCCGTCGGTGGAGAAGTTCTCGGCGATCTCGCGATGGTAGGACGGCAGATTGTCCTCGGTGAGAAGATTCGTGACCATCGCGGCGCGGGCGACCTCGCTCAGCCGTGACTGGGCGGGGTCCCAATCGGTTCCGCCGAGGGCCGCGAAATTGCGTCCCGCATCCCACGGGACGTAGTCGTGCGGATGCCACGTCTTCGCCATCGACAGATGCCGATGCACGTTGCTCTCCGCCACGGGCTCGAGTTCCAGTAGCAACTCGAGTTGGGTGAGATTCCTGACCACGGTGTTGCCCTTCCTCGTTGTGGATCGCCGTGCGACGCTGCGGGAGGAAACCGGTACAGTGCAGTCACGACCGGGTTGCCGGGTGGCACTCAGGGCTGTGCCGGTCGTGTTTCGTCTCGCTAATGTAGCCGCTCCACCGCCACCGTTGTCGCTCCAGCTTGTATTCGCCGCAGTGTTGCCCCTGTTCCGCAGTGTTGCCTGTCGAAAGTGAGCCGAGAATGACGGTTTCCAGCCGTATGCGCTACCGCGACGTCGTCGTCACCAGCCTGGCCGCGACCACGTCCATCGCCGGTGATGTCGACTCCACGTGGAAGGGACTGTTGAACGGTGAGAGCGGAATCGACGTACTCGACGACGGTTTCATCGACCAGTTCGAACTTCCGGTCCGCATCGGCGGTCATCTCAAGGTCGTTCCGTCCACCGTTCTGAGCCGTGAGGAGACCCGCAGGCTGTCCTACTTCGAGCAGATGGCATTGGTGCTGGGGCGCGAGGTGTGGCGCAACGCCGGTGCGCCCGAGGTCGATCCGGTGCGGCTCGGCGTCTCCATCGGCACCGGGCTCGGTGGTGTGGAGGCGCTCATCGACGTCAAGGACAAGATGGCCAACGGCGGATATCGCCGGGTCAGCCCGCTCGCGGTCCAGATGATCATGCCCAACGGCGCGGCCGCGGTGGTCGGGCTGGAATTGGGCGCCAAAGCTGGTATCGCGACCCCCGTTTCGGCGTGTTCCTCGGGGTCGGAGGCCATCGCCAACGCGTGGAAGATGATCGTGATGGGCGACGCCGACGTGGTCGTGACCGGCGGTGTGGAGGGGTCGATCCAGGCCGTGCCGATCGCCGCGTTCACCATGATGCGGGCGATGAGTACGCGCAACGACGATCCGAAACGCGCCTCGCGTCCCTTCGACACCGATCGTGACGGATTCGTCTTCGGTGAGGCCGGCGCGATGATGGTGCTCGAATCCGAGGAACACGCCCGGGCTCGCGGCGCCACCGTGCATGCCCGGCTGCTCGGCGCCGGCCTCACCTCCGACGGTTTCCACCTGGTGGCGCCGGATCCGGACGGCACGGGCGCGGCGCGGGCCATCACCCGCGCGCTGCAGACCGCCGGATTGTCGAAAACCGATGTGGGACATGTGAACGCGCATGCCACCGCCACCCCGATCGGCGACACCGCGGAGGCCCGTGCCATCGCCGCGGCGGTCGGCAATCACGCCTCGGTCTACGCGCCGAAATCGGCGCTGGGACATTCCATCGGCGCCGTCGGGGCACTGGAATCGGTGCTCACGGTGCTGTCCATTCGCGACTGCGTCGTCCCGCCCACCCTCAACCTGGACAACCAGGATCCGGATGTCGATCTGGACATCGTCAAGGGCCAGGCCCGGGCGGGGCGGATCGACTACGCGGTCAACAATTCCTTCGGATTCGGCGGCCACAACGTGTCGTTGACCTTCGGCCGGTATTGAGTTGCCCGCCGGAGCTCCGCCGAGTGCGGGCTCCGGGCTTTCGTTCCTGCGTGACTGTTCGTGCGTGACGTTCGTGCGTGAAAAGGATGAGGGAATGATCGGCGAGACCTTCGATGACTATCTGGACGAACACGGCAACATCAAGATCCTGGGCGATGCGACCCTGATCGAATTCGTCGACAAGCACAGTGCGGCGAACGGGGACGAGCTGGCCTACCGCTACATCGACTATTCGCGCGAGCGCGACGGTGAGTACCACGAGCTCACCTGGCGTCAGTTCGGTGCGCGGTTGCGGGCGGTGGCGGCCCGGTTGCAGCAGGTGACCCGGCCGCGGGATCGAGTGGCCATTCTGGCGCCGCAGGGCCTGGACTACGTGGTGGCGATGTTCGCGGCGGTGTACGCGGGCAATATCGCTGTACCGCTGTTCGATCCGGACGAACCCGGCCACACCGACCGGCTGCACGCTGTCCTCGGCGACTGCCGGCCGACCGCGATTCTGACCGCGAGTTCCGCGGCGGCCGGGGTGCGCGAATTCTTCCGCGGCATGCCGACGGGTCAGCGTCCGCGCATCATCGCCGTCGACGCGATTCCCGACAGCGTCGGCGCGGGCTGGACCGAACCGGATATCAATATCGACAGCGTCGCGTATCTGCAGTACACCTCCGGTTCCACCCGCACGCCCGCCGGCGTGGAGATCACGCATCGCTCGGTCGGCACGAATCTGCTGCAGATGATCGACGCGCTCGGCATCGACGAAACCGCCCGCGGCGTCACCTGGTTGCCGCTGTTCCACGACATGGGCCTGCTGTGTGTGATTCTGCCGGCGATCGGCGGCAAGTTCATCACCATCATGTCGCCGAGTGCGTTCGTCCGGCGGCCCTATCGCTGGATCAAGGAGTTGGCCGCCGCCTCCGACGGCGCCGCAACCTATGCCGCCGCACCGAATTTCGCGTTCGAGCACGCCGCGACGCGCGGACGCCCGAAGGCGGGTGAGCACCTCGATCTGTCGAATGTGATCGGTCTGATCAACGGCAGTGAGCCGGTGTCGGTGTCGTCGATGGCGAAATTCAACGATGCCTTCATGCCCTACGGATTGCCGAAGACGGCGATCAAGCCGTGTTACGGGATGGCCGAGGCCACCCTGTTCGTGTCGGCCACCCGGCGTGAGGACGCCGCGCGGGTCGTCTACGCCGACCGCACCCGCCTCAATGCCGGAGACCTCGTCGAGGTCGCCCCGGATGCGGAAGACGCCGTGGCACAGGTGTCCTGCGGATATGTGGCGCGTTCACAGTGGGCGGTGATCGTCGACGACAACGGCGCCGAACTGCCGGACGGCCGGGTGGGCGAGATCTGGTTGCACGGGGAGAACATGGGCATCGGCTACTGGGGTCGTGCCGAGGAGACCGAGGCGACCTTCCACAACCGGCTCAGCGCCCGGCAGCCCGCTGGCAGCCGTGCCGAAGGCGCTGCGCCACAGGCATATTGGATGCGCACCGGGGACTACGGCGTGTATCACGACGGCGAGTTGTACATCACCGGCCGGGTCAAGGATCTGGTGATCGTCGACGGGCGCAACCACTATCCGCAGGATCTGGAGATGTCGGCACAGGAGTCGTCGGCCGCACTGCGGCCGGGTTTCGTGGCGGCGTTCTCGGTGCGCGGTGACGAGCTGCCCGCCGAACTCGCCGCCACCGGGGCCGGAGGCGAACATCTGGTAATCGTGGCCGAACGGGGAAGTGGCGCAGCGAAACTCGATGCGGAGCCGGTGGCGGAGGTGGTGCGGGCGGCGATTTCGGCGCGCCACGGGGTCACCGTGCGCGAACTGCTCCTGGTGCCGGCCGGATCGATTCCGCGCACGTCGAGCGGGAAGATCGCCCGACGTGCCTGTAAGGCCGCATATCTGACGGGAACCCTGCGCGGCGGCCACCGCCAGCAGGCATTCCCGGACGTCTCCGACGACTAGCCGTGGCGGAGCGGGGGAGGCTGATTAGGTGAGGCAATCCTCGTGTGCCCGTTGAGATGTCCTCTGGGCACCGGATTGTCCGGTACTTGTCCGTCGGCGACACCCCGTTGCGGAGTTACCGTGTAGCTACATCAACATGTAGAACCGGATATGGGGCAATGTCATGGAGTTGTCTACCGATTATCTCATTGTGGTGATGGCACATTCGGCGCCCACCCGGCCATTGACAGTGGAGCGTGCGCATCAGGTGATGCAGTTGCACACCGATTGTTCGACCGACGGCTGCGGTATCAAGCAGGCGGCGTTCGACGCGCTGGTAACCGCCGGGCATATCGTGCCCGACAGTTGCCGGCGCCGCGGGTAGCGTGCGTCGGTCGGCGTCGGGGACGCCGACCGGCACACGTGATCCGATCGATCCTCAGAGTCGTTCGATGACGGTGGCGTTGGCGAGACCACCGGCCTCGCACATGGTCATCAGGCCGTAGCGGCCGCCCGACTGTTCGAGGTGGTTGACCAGCGTCGCGAGGATGCGGACGCCCGAGGCGCCGAGCGGATGCCCCAGTGCGATGGCGCCGCCGCGGGGGTTCAGCTTGGCCGGGTCGGCGTTCAGTTCGTGCGCCCACACCAGCGGGACCGGCGCGAAGGCCTCGTTCACCTCGTAGGCGTCGATGTCGTCGATCGACAGGCCGCCGCGCGCCAGCACTTTCCGGGTCGCGGGGACGACCGCGGTCAGCATCAGCAGCGGGTCGTCGCCGGTGACGGCGAAGGAATGGAAGCGGGCGCGCGGGCGCAGGCCGAGTGCGGCGGCCTTCTCCTCACTCATGATCAGGGCCGCGGAGGCGCCGTCGGTGAGCGGGGAGGAGTTGCCCGGCGTGATGGACCAGTCGATCTCGGGGAAGCGGGCCAGGTACTGGTCGTCGGCGAAGGCGGGACGCAGACCGGCCAGGCCCTCGACCGTGGTGGACGGGCGAATGGTCTCGTCGGCCTGCAGGGTTCCGGCCGCGACGATCTCGCGATCGAACCCGCCCGAAGCGGCGGTCTCGGCGGCCAGCCGGTGCGACCGGGCCGCGAATTCGTCCAGTGCGGCGCGGTCGAACTTCCACCGCGCGGCGATCACCTCTGCCGAAATACCCTGCTGCACAAGCCCTTCGGGGTAGCGATGAGCGATCGGACCGCGATTGGCGTCGGCGCCCTGGCCGTTGGAGAACATCGGCACCCGCGACATCGACTCCACACCGCAGGCGATGGCGATGTCGTAGGCGCCGGCGATCACGCCCTGAGCGGCGAAGTGCGCGGCCTGCTGACTGGAGCCGCACTGGCGGTCGACGGTGGTAGCGGGGACGGCCTCCGGAAATCCGGCCGCGAGCACCGCCGTACGGGCGATGTTGAACGCCTGTTCCCCGCTCTGCGTCACGCAGCCGGCGATCACATCGTCGACCAGCGCCGGATCCAGGTCGTTGCGTGCGACCAGGTCGGACAGCACTCCGGCCAGCAGGGTGGCCGGGTGGACCTGGGACAGGCCGCCACCGGTTTTTCCCTTACCGGACGGGGTCCGGACGACATCGACGACGACTGCCGTGGTCATAGCCACTCCGATCGATCAAAGTTACTCGAGGTTCTGCTATAAGTTAACACCGATTCGCTTCTTTTCCGAGAGTGGGCCCGGTCTGCGGGCGGTCTGCGGCCCGGCGGCGGCGCGGCACGCGGGCGTCGTCGGCTGCTGCGCGGTCCCCGGATGTGGCAGACTCGGCACGGCACGATGCGGCCGGTCGACGACCGTATGTGGAAGGTGATGCGGGAGTTGGGATGGCGAGTGCGCTGAGCGCGATCGAACAGCAGGTGGCCGACCACAGACGGGCCGCCGCTCAGGAACGATCGGCCGAGGCCGAACTGCGCCTGGCGACGTCGCTGTGCGAGCTGGCCAAGGCCTGCCTGGACACCAAGACCGAAGACGCCGACCGCGACCGCGCGCCCGCAGCGCTGGAACCCGCCCAGGAGGCGGTGCTGATCCGGCTGCACTGGCTGACCGCCGGTCATGTGACCGCGCAATTCGCCGGGCAGGTCACCGAGGCGTTGCGATTGTTCGAACAGGCCGCCCGCACCATCGGCCATCGTGAACTGGCCACCGCGACCATCCGCCAGGCCTGCGACGCGTATCACCAAGTGGCGCAGAACTATCCGATGGCGGCCGGGGTGTGTGCCGACGGTCTGTCCAAATGCGGGGTGTGGCTGTGCCGGCTGGATCCCGAGTCGGCGGTGGCGGCCAGTGCCGAGGCGGTGCGCATCCGCGCGGGCCTGTTCGCCGCCAATCCCGATCAGGCGGGCCGCTATCTGGCCAGCCTGAACATGCTGCTGCGCACCCTGATGATCGGCCGCGCGCGCAAACAGGCGCTGGCGATGTATCGCGAACGGTATTCCGCGTGGACCACGCCGGAGATGACCACGCGGTTGCGTGAGACCTCGATCGACGAACTCGAATTCACCAGCAAAACCCATGGCGCCCTGGTGAAATTGGAATGCCCGACGCTCGAACGCGCCGGATATCTCACCCAGCAGCAGATCCTCTACCAAACCGCCGGCGATCTGACCACGATCGAGGAGATCAACTGGAAGCTCGGCCTGGTCGGGCTCAAACCCCTCGCCGCCGGTGCGCTGGCGGACCCGCCGTCCAAGCCCATGGAGATCGCCACCTCCTACGGTGCGTTGAGCGTGCGCTGCGCCGCCGCCGACGCGGTGGCCCGGGTGCGCGCGGCGGTGATCGAGGCCTATGCCGCCGACGGCGCGCATCCGGTGGACAGCAGCGCCTTCGCCGGGGTCGGCGAAACCCATTGGCATATGCCCGATCCCGTCCTCAACGCCGCTCCGAACCTCGGTGACGATGTGGTGCTGCTGCAGCGCGCGGGCAGCTGGGTGCATGTGCTGAGCCTGTTCTGGGAACTCGCGCCCACCGGGAAAAACCCGCTGGCGCTGCGGCTTTCGCGGCAGTGGCCGGTGCTCGCGGTCAACACCATCGAGAATCTGACCTACGAATTGTGCTGGTACGCCGACGGTGCCGCGCGACAGTTCGCCGCTCTGGGCCGCCCGGCCGGACAGGAGCCGCTGGATACTCCGCTGGCGCCGTTGGACTTCGCGATGCTCGCCGACTACGGCGCCGACTACGCCTCCGAAACCCAGGTCCGCGCGGCGTTCGGCAACTCCGGCATGTTCGCCAAGCTGACCAACCTGCCCGCCAGTGGAATCCGGCAGGCGGGGCAGGCGCGTGCCCTGGCCGATTACGGCGACCAGATCCTGTTCTTCCGTGGTGGCACGCGGCAGGACTGAGCTGCCCCGTGTTCCCTGTCACCGCGGGCGGTTACCGTCGACACCATGACACTCTCGGTCGGATGCGCGCAGTGGACCCACGAGGCGTGGCGCGCGTATCAGCCGGATTCGCGGCGGCGACTGGGCGGTTATGCCCGGTACTGCACCGCGGTGGAGGGCAACACCACCTTCTACGCGACGCCGAGTCCGGCCACCGTGCGGTCGTGGGTCGAGCAGACGCCCGAGGATTTCCGATTCGTGCTCAAGCTGCCGAGGACCATCACCCACGAACGCCGGATGCGCGGTGCGGAAACGGAATTGGCGGAATTCCTGCGCGCGGTGGAACCGCTGGGGCCGCGCATCCACGCGCTCTGGGCGCAATTGCCGGCCTCGTTCGGGCCGGACGATCTCGGCGTGCTCGCCGGACTGCTGCAGCGCCTGCCGCGCCGGTACCGCTGCGCGGTCGAGGTGCGCCACCGCGCGTTCTTCGCCGATCCCGAGGCGGCCGACCGGCTGGAGTACGTGCTGGAACGGGTTGGCGCCGAATGGATTCCGTTCGACACCACCACCCTGTTCGCCGCACCGCCGCGCAGCGCGGCCGAGTACGAGGCGAGCGCGAAGAAGCCGCGCCTGCCGCGCCGCTTGCGCGCACTGACCGACTATCCGATCGTGCGGTATCACGGCAACGACGATGTCGAGGCGACCGTCGCCGGCTGGCGGCCGTGGCGCGACCTCGTCGTCGAGTGGTTGCGGGAAGGACGGTCGCCGACGGTATTCGTCCACACTCCCGACAATGCGGATTCGCTACTGCTGGCCCGGCGGTTCTACGATGACGTGCGGTCCGCCGGCGCGGAACTGCCGGCCCTCGTGGATCCGGCGCCGATCGAGCCGATGACCCTGTTCTGAACGAAATGAACCACCGCCGTACGCCGTCTGTATAGTTGGCGTCGGCAACTACTTGTACGCGCTAAGCAAGTCTGCAGATCTGGGAAAAGGGGACACCCGATGACCGCTGCCGGCCTTGACCGCACCGTCACTGCCACAGCGCTCGACGACGCCGATCGACTAGGCGCCCAACTGATCCGGTTCGTACGCGCGGTGAATCGCGCCAAGACGCAGCTGTCCAAGACCGGCCCGGACGGACTGGAGAAGCTCGCCTACGCCATGCTCTTCTGTCTGGTTCACGACGGACCGCAGCGGACGGGCAAGCTGGCCGAGCAATTGCACGCCGAGATCTCCACCATCAGCCGGCAGACCAGATCTCTCGTGGCACACGGCCTGGTCGAGCGTCGCGCCGATCCGATCGACGGCCGGGCATGCGTACTGGCCGCGACCGACGAGGGTGTCCGGGTGTTCGCCGAGAATCGGCGCTTGCGCAACCTTTGGATCGCCGAGGTGATGGCCGATTGGCCAGACGCGGACAGGTCCACGCTGATCGCATTGCTCGACCGGCTCAACTGCGGTATCGAATCAACCCCGCCATCGACGGCCGAACCGAAACAGGGCTTGGAAATATGACCACTTCGACCACCCGGGAGCCGGCGGCGCAGCCGGCCCCGGGCGCCGCGCCGGGCACACTCTCGCATCGGCAGGTTCTGACTATTTTGTCCGGTTTGTTGCTGGGGATGTTCTTGGCGGCGCTGGATCAGAATATTGTGAGTGTGGCGATTGTC
>NZ_LZMK01000296.1:0-1050 GCF_001665865.1 Nocardia sp. 852002-20019_SCH5090214
CGCGGCAGCGCTTCGGAACTGGGAGACGGTCTACATGCCGAGGCCGTGATCGTGGCTGGTGTCGTGGTTCATGCCGAGGTACCGCGATCGGGTGGCATCGTCCATGGGCTCGACACCACTCGCTGGCGCGGGTTGCGCTGGTTCTTCCCCATAGAGTTCGGTGCGGGCGCGGTTTTCGAGGTCAAGTTGCGCCGGGGTGAGCGATTCTCGGCGGGCGGTTTCGGCGTCGATCTCGGTGAGGTCGTCGGCGAGTTGTTGGCGCTGTTGCTGGTATTCGCTCATGTCCTGGTCGAACTCGCGGTCGCGTTGTTCGGCGTCGGCGATTCGGCGGGCGTGGTCGCTGGTGTCGGCGGCGCGGGCGAGGACGTCGTCCCATCCGTCCTCGGGGCCGGCGGCGAGGACGGCGTCGATTTTCGCGATACGGGCGGCCTCGCGCGCAGCGGCGGCCGCGTCGCGGGTGTCGTTGCAGGCCTGGCGCAGCGCGGTGAGGCGGGCTTCGTGTTCGGCGCGGATGCGTTCGGCGTCTTCGCCGAACGGTTTCCACCACGGGACCGACGCGGTGGTGCCGCGTTCGGTGTTCCAGTCCTGTTCGGCTTTCCGTGCCGCTATTTCGGCGTCACGGGCGGCGGCGCGTTTGTCGCGGACGGCGTTGATGGCGGCGGCTTGTTCAGCGAGGCGGGCGGTTTCGGCATGTGCCCGGTCGACATGGGTGCCGTGCTGATAGCGGTCGTTGTACTCGCCCCACAGTCGTGGCGCGTCCTCGATGAGTGAATAGCTGAGCCGGTTGCGGCGGTGGGTCGCTGCGCGTTCGAGTCGCCCGTCGTGGAGGCGGCGCCACGGGTCGGCGGCGATCTCGGCTTTCACCCGCGCGTAGTCGTCGCGGCCGCGCACTACGGGATCGAGGTGTTCGGTGAGCCGCCACCGCAGCGCGGCGGCGGGCTGCTCATCAGGTAGCGGCCGAGCCATCGCCGCGCGGGCGGCCTGGTCGACGTCGACCCCGGCCGCGTGCGCGATGTCGAGGCGTTCGGCCAGCACCGGCCAATACGGGTC
>NZ_LZMK01000297.1:0-666 GCF_001665865.1 Nocardia sp. 852002-20019_SCH5090214
AAATGAGCGGTGGGCCATCAAAAGTGAGCGCATCGCGATGATCCGCGACGATCAACCCGCCCAGCGTCGCGCGGCCGCCGCCGGCCGCGCCGCACCGCCCCAAGCCGCAGTCTCCGCCGAGACGATGCGGGCCTGCGCCGCGCGTATCGACCAGTCCATGAGCTCCGGCCGCGACGCTGGGCGGGTTGATCGTCGCGGATCATCGCGATGCGCTCACTTTTGATGGCCCACCGCTCATCACGGTCGGCGGCGGCCTGGCCGGCGATCCCGGCCTGGCGAGCGGACGCGTCGACGACGGCGCGGATGCGGTCACGATGGGCGGTGTCGACACCGGCGTTGGCGAGGGCGTGAGCGAACTTCACACGAAGATCGGCGTAGCGGCGGCGTTCGTGGTCGACGCCAGTGCCGATGGCGCCGTCGGCGACGGTGTGGAGCGTGTCGCGCAGGTGCGCCTTGTGGAACGAGGCGAGCCCGCCTTCGCGGCTGTGGCGGTCGAATTCGGTGGCGGCGAGGATCTCATCGACCTTGTCGCGCATCCCGTTCGCGATCTCGGCGGCGGCGGCGCTGATGCGCTGTTGATCGACGACGCGTTTGCTGCGTTCGTCGGTGAACAGCAGTTCCGGGATGTCTTTTCGGCTTTGGAAGCGTCCGGCGTCGACGTCGTCG
>NZ_LZMK01000298.1:0-4295 GCF_001665865.1 Nocardia sp. 852002-20019_SCH5090214
GGGTGCTGGTGTAGGCGGCGTGGTGGCCTGCGGTGTCGCTGTATTGGGTGTAGGTGGCCAGCTGGTAGAGCTGGTTGCCGTCAGTCACGGTGGAGGTGATGGCGTCGAATGCCTGGTTCACCCAGCCCAGCGCGGTGCGCGGCGGAATCAGGTCGGCGACCGCGCCGGCAAGTTTCGCGCCGAGGACGCCGAGGGCGGCGGCGGGGTTGGCCATGCCGACAGTGGCCAGCTCAGCAATGGTGGCCGGGGTGAACACCGTCTGCGCCACCGACACCACGGTGTTGAGGCCGATCGTGCCGATCCGGAACAGCGCCGCCAGCGCGTCGTCCGGGCCGGGCATCGGGGTGTTCGGGTCCGACGCTTCCGCTAGGCGTTGCCCCAGCGGTTTGGTCGGTTGGTAGCTCAGTTCGTCCAGGCTGTTGCCGGCGATGTCGTCGGTGACCACGCCGATCGCGGTTTTCCAGGTCGTGGCCGCCAAGGCTTGCGCGATGGTCGATATCGCCGCCACTGGATCACCGAGGTTCGATTGAGCAGCAATGTTTTTCACCGTTTGCGTCAGCGGCGAACCGGTGGGAGCGTCACAGGCCAGATCACCTGGTGCGCAGAGGTCGGCGACGCGACCGGCCAACAACCCGAATCCCGCGCTGTCGCTCGGGCTGATACCCACGCCGCTGCCTGGTGTGTTGGTGAGCCGGATCGACGCGACCGCTGCACCTGTGGTGCCGGGAGCCGGTGCGGGGGTGGTCTGTCCCGGCCGGCCGGGAAGAACATCACTGCCAGCTCGCCCTGGGTTGGCCAGCAGCGTGATCCCGGCAATGGAATCCGCGGCCACGGC
Organism: Nocardia sp. 852002-20019_SCH5090214; assembly: GCF_001665865.1. Lineage (NCBI taxonomy): Bacteria > Bacillati > Actinomycetota > Actinomycetes > Mycobacteriales > Nocardiaceae > Nocardia > Nocardia sp. 852002-20019_SCH5090214. The sequence goes on from NZ_LZMK01000298.1 coordinate 836, forward strand.
GGCAGTGTTGTCACCGACCCGGTGGGCGAAATCGGTGACCGCTGCCGCGCCTTGTCCCCACCCGGCCGCCGCGAGCTTCGTTGTCGGACAACGATGAACGACCTCAGTGGCCTCGGATTCGAGTCGCTGCGCGGCGCTCGTGCTGGCTTGGTCGTAGGGTTGGGGCTCGCCGGTGTCGCTGTCTCCATAAGGGATGTAGAGACGTTGGACCAGCTCGCCGGCATTCGCCGCCAGGGGTGTGAACAGTTGGCCGAGGGCGCCGGTATCCACAGTCGGTGCTGTGTCGGTCGCCGACTCATCCGGTCCCTGAACCCCGAACACAAACAGCGCCGGACACCGGTCCCCGATCGGAACCGCCGGGTCAGCGGTCGCTACCTGGACGCCACCACCAGCGATCAACACAGCCCCCACCGCTGTCATGCACACCCGGCGAGCCAGGTTGCCGCGGCCGATTTTCCGGATGTTCCGGGTTTTGCTGTACCGCATCGCTTTTCACTCCTCACTCGGTCGTGCGAGGTAGTCGGCCAGGTGGGCGATGGTTTCGGTGATGGCGACGTGGGCGGTGTCGAGGTGTCCGCGGTCGTAGTTGCGCCAACTGACCTCGACCCCGGCTTCGCGGTAGGCCGACAGCAGGCGGGTGCTCTGGCCGATCGGCACCAGCGCGTCGCGGGCGCCGTGGTAGAGGTGTACCGGCACGCTCGGGACCTGGTCAACCGGGATGGTTTCGCGGGCCAGGACGTAATGCCACATGGGATCGGTCCACGGCTGTCCCCGGTCGCACCACTGCTCGATCGGACGCCGATACTGCGCGAGCAGCATGGGGGCACTGCGGGTTTCGGCTTCGGCGAGGACCTGTCGACCGTCGGCAGAGAGCACATGCCGCAGCGGCAGATGGTGGTAGGCGCGCGACAAGCCGATGAGGCCGGCCAGCACGAGCGCGGAAAACGGACCGGTGTTCAGCGATGCCACCAGCGCGCCGGGAACGGTGATGGTGGCACCGGCCGCGATCCCGCGCAGGTCAACCTGGGGTGCGTAGGCGCGGTGCCGTTGCGCCGCGACCGTGACCGCGCGAGCGCCGTCGGCATAACCCCACGCCACAACCGGTGAACTCTGTGTATTCAGTTCCTGGATTGAGGCGGTGGCGCGGGCGAGGTCGAGGGTATGGTGTGCTGCGGCGCGGGCGGCGAGGAAGGTGTGTGGGCCTTGGCCGGTGATGCCGAGGTTTTCCCCGTCCGGGACAGCGACGATCCACCCGCGTTCCAGCGCAGCGGTGATCGGTTCGGTGTCGGGTTCGGCACCGATGGCGAGCAGTCGAGACGGCGCGCATGCGCCGCCGAGTCCGTGAAAGCTCGGGCAGTACACCAGGATCGGGCCTGGCCCGAGTTCCGGATCGGTGTCGGGGGCGATCACGATGCCGGAGGCCGCGGTGAGTTCGCCGTGGCTGTCGGTGGAGGTGTAGAGCACCTGCCACGCCGCGCCTGCCCCGATCAGCCCGGGAGTATCGGTTGGGCGGATGCGCAGGATGCGGCCGGGCTCGATGGAATCGTGGAAGGTGGGCGGGGCGTAGAAGTCGGTGTCGGTGTCGTTCATGACTGGTGTCCTGCGGCGTCGTGGGCGATAGCGGTCATCCAGGCGACGCCGGAGGCGAGTTGGCCGCTGGCGAGGTAGCCGTTGTGGCGGGAGACGGTGTCGCCGTTGTGCACCCATACCGCCGGGTTGATCAGGTCGGCGTTGTCGGCGACCAGCTGGCCCCAGGCGGCGGCGAGTTGGCCGGCCAGCTTCGCCACGATGCCGAGCGGGTTCGCCACAGCGGCGGCGGTGATCTGATCCCATCGCTGAGCGGCTGCCTGCACCTGATCCGTGCCCGGTGCGGGGGTTCGGGGGTCGGCGGCGTCGATGAGTCGCTGCGCCAACGGTTTTCCCGGAAGGTAGTCGGCGTTGCCGGGGTCGGTGTGGAAGTCCTCGGCCAGCACGGTGGTCCACGCTCGCCCCATCGCCGTCGAGAACAACCCGTTGATCGACGTCAGGGCCGCGATCGGGTCGCGCAGGTCGGCTTGGGCGGCGATTTCCGCGCCGACGCGTAGCAGGGCAGCGTGGTCGGGCGCCGAGCAGGCCAGGTCGCCGTCGGTGCAAATATCAGCGACACGACCGGCAAGCGCGCCGTAGCCACTGCCGTTGGTGCCGATACCGCTACCGGCCGCGGGCGGGTTGAGGATCTGCACTGTGGCGACCGCAGCGCCTGATGTGCCCGGTGCGGGGTCCGGCACCGTCTGTCCCGGCCGGCCGGGAATGACCGGAGAGTTCGGGAGCCGGTCGGGGTTGGCGTAGAGCGCGATCCCGGCGATCTTGTCCGGCGAGACCGGTCCATTGCCGGCACCGACCTGCTGAGCGAATTGCGCCATCGCTTGGGCGCCTTGCGAATACGCCACACCTGCCAGCAACGTGCTGGGGCAGACGTTGGTGATGTCGGTAGCGGCGGCATCGAGGCCGGCCAGCGCGTCGGTCGCCGATTCTGCGTACGGTGCCTGTCCGCCGCCGGGAACGATGCCGCCGAACCCGGCTGGGTAGGGGATGGTGCTGTGTTGCACCAGGTCCGGGGCCGCGGCCTGGACCTGGGCCAGCAGTGCGCCGATCACTCCGGTGTCGGCGGTGGGATCGGGGTTCGATTGGCCGGTGCCTTGGATTCCGATCACGTACAACGCTGGGCAACCGGGGCCGATCGGCACGGCATCGGCTGCGCCGCTACCCAGGCCAGTCACCGCCGCGGCACACGCCGCGCTCACAGCGGCAGTTGCCAGCGATTTCAGAGTGAGCGTTACGACGGTCATGGCTGGCCCACCCCGACCCCGGCGCCGAATCCGGCACCGACGGTTCCGCCGGCCAACGCGCCCGCCAACGCGGCGGGAATACCCGCGACCGCAGCGCCCGCTGCCGCACCGGCCGCGGCACCGACCGCCGTGCCCGCGACGCCGGAGGTAACGGTGCCGACCAACGGCACCGGCACCACGGTTCCTACTGCGGCACCGGCGATTCCGCCGATCGTGCCACCGATCAGCCCACCCACGACCGCGCCCGCGGCCGCCACCGGTGCGCCGGCCACGACCGCTCCGGCCGCGCCGCCGAGCCCGGCACCAGCAAGAGTTGCGCCGCTGACCCGGTCCGAGCGCCCTGCCGGGATACCGATCGAGTCCAAAGCGGTGGCGACCTGAGCTTCGGCACCGGCCGCGGTGGTGTTGATGCAGTCACGTGCTTGGGGTGGAAGCCAATCCGGTGCCGGGGCCTGCCATTGACCGATACGGATCGTGTTGTCCGGCGGCGCAATCGGCGCGACCGGCGCCACCGGCTCGGGCAGATGCAAGTCTTGCACCTGCACCGGCGGTGCTGGGTCGTCGGCGGGTTCGGGGCGCGGGGTGGGCCCGTTGCGGACCTCGGGTGGCTGCTCGATATACACCGGCTGAGG